>JBMLOQ010000014.1:0-25559 GCA_049242885.1 Chitinophagaceae bacterium | reverse complement strand
AAAACTCACACTAACACGCCAATAATTCTTTAAAATTATAGTAAAACCTCCAAGATTATTTTTTGGAGGTTTTTTTGTATTTGATGCTTTTTTTGTTTAATAGAATTACAATTGCTTAGCATAACCCTGATTGGAGTGAAAAGCCCACATCCGCCAAACGGTGTGGCTTGCAACGAAAAGCAGGAAACCGAAGTTGAATAGATTTTGGAACGATGATGTTTCAAAAAAATATATTTAATATAAGTCGTATTCATTAATCATTTTATGTGTTGCCTTGCAAAGCCTACATTTGCACACTTTTAAAAAATTACACAAGTGAAGTATAGTAAAGAAATTAGTCGTCGAAGAACTTTTGCCATCATCTCACACCCCGATGCTGGTAAAACTACCCTTACAGAAAAATTTCTATTATTTGGTGGAGCCATACAAACTGCTGGTGCTGTAAAAAGCAACAAAATAAAAAAACATGCAACTAGTGATTTTATGGAAATTGAACGCCAACGTGGTATTAGTGTTGCTACAAGTGTAATGACTTTTGAGTATAAAGGCCATCTTATAAACTTATTAGATACACCAGGGCATAAAGATTTTGCCGAAGATACTTATCGTACATTAACTGCTGTGGATAGTGTAATATTGGTAATTGATAGTGTAAATGGGGTAGAAGACCAAACTAGACGATTGATGGAAGTGTGTAGAATGAGAGATACTCCTGTTATTGTTTTTGTAAATAAAATGGATAGAGATGGAAAAAACAGATGGGATTTGTTGGAGGAAATTGAAAAAGAGTTAAAGATTAGTTTGCATCCAATGACATGGCCCATAAACAGTGGTAAAGATTTTAAAGGGGTTTATGATATACATAACAAAGGATTAGTTTTATTTAGTGCCAATACAAAAGCAGACGATGAAGATGTTTTAGAAATAGAAGACATTAATGATGCTTTATTGGACGAAAAAGTAGGCAATAAAGATGCTGCTTTGCTTAGAGAAGATGTAGAATTAATTGAAGGGGTAAATGGAGCTTTAGTTTCTGAAGATTACCTGGCTGGTAAAATTGCTCCTGTGTTTTTTGGTAGTGCAGTTAATAATTTTGGAGTAAGAGAAATGCTAAATACTTTTATTGAAATTGCCCCTACACCTTTAGATAGAGAAACTAGTGTAAGAAAAGTAGCAGCAAACGAAGAAAAATTTAGTGGATTTATTTTTAAAATTCATGCAAACTTAGATCCAAAACATAGAGATAGAATTGCATTTTTAAGGGTATGTAGTGGTAAGTTTGAAAGAAATACTTATTACCATCATGTAAGGCTAGATAAAGATGTAAGATTTAGTAATCCTTATTCTTTTTTGGCTCGAAGTAAGGATGTAATTGAAGATGCTTACCCTGGCGACGTTATTGGTTTGTTTGATACAGGTAATTTTAAAATTGGCGATACACTTACACAGGGCGAAAACTTTTATTATACTGGAATACCAACATTTTCGCCAGAGATTTTTAAGGAGTTGGTAAACAAAGACCCTATGAAAACCAAACAATTAGAAAAAGGTGTTCAACAACTTACAGATGAAGGGGTGGCTCAATTATTTACTCAACATGGTGGAAACAAAAAGATTATTGGTTGTGTGGGCGAATTACAATTTGAGGTAATACAGTATAGACTTTTACAAGAATATGGAGCAGCCTGTGAGTTTAGAACATTGCCATTTTACAAAGCTTGTTGGCTTACATGTGATGATGCTAAAAAGCTAGATGATTTTTTACGTTTTAAACAGCAAAATAGTGCTTTAGATAAAGACGATAATCCTGTGTATTTGGCACAAAGTGAATGGTTTTTAAACACTGAAATTTCTAATAACCCTGGCATTACCTTTCATTTTACCAATGAAGTGCATAAGTAGGGTTTAAAAATCTTCTGTTTCTTCTTCGCTTTGCTCTGCCCCAACATCATTGCCATCTTCGTCTTCTTCCACAAAGCCTTCAGTACCTTTTTGTAAATCGTATTTCTCTTCAATATCTGTAAATCTATCGCCCAAAATAGTTTTTGTGCCATATTGAGGTGGGCCAATACCTTCTACTCTGGTTACACAGGGATAGTCAAGACGAATATTCTCATCTTTTTCAATACCAATTAGCTCAATCAAAAAAGTCCATTTTTTTTCAAAATCATATTGATATATAAATTTTTGATTGGTTTCTTTTACTTCACTTCCTATAGTAGTTTCACTCATCAGTAAAGGCGGAGCAACATATTCTTTGTTATACACTTCAAAACTTATTTCTCTACCTCGTTGCCAATTATCGTTGCTTCTAAAAAAAGTAGCAGCATGTTTATTATCAAATTCCCAAGATTTTAAAATGGTATAGTGTAGTTGATCAAATTTTTGCTTATGAATAATGGCAATATCTCTATATACTGCTTCATCTTCTTCTAAAGAAACTCTAAATTTTAATACTGCCATAGTTGAAAAATTTTTTGCAATATAAGTGTAAGCATTTTATAGAATGTATTAGCCTATAAATGTGAATAAATACAAATATTTTTATACAAATGCAGCTTTAGCATGCTGCAATGCAGGTAATTGGTTATATAATTTTGCAATGGTATCTAAAACTTCTTCAACAACAGCATCAGGACAACTGGCACCACTTGTAATTAAAATATGTACTTCTTGTTTTTGTGGCAAATAATTTTGCACTACTGATAATTCTTTTGTACGCCAGTTGCAGTTTAAAATTTCTTGTTGGTTTAATAGTTTGTTTGCATTGTCAATAAAGTAAGAAGGTACAATAGCTTCACACAATTCAACTAAATGACTAGAGTTGCTGCTATTGCTTCCACCAACTATAAATGCAATATCGGCTTTAGTTTTTAGTAACTCGTTTACAGCAGTTTGATTGTCGTTTGTGGCATAGCAAAGTGTATCTCTGGTATCGGCAAAACGCTCTTGAATATTATTAGCATCTAGGTTGTAATGCTTTGCTAGTAGTTGTTTTAAATAATCACTTATTGCTTGTGTATCTGTTGCAAGTTGTGTAGTTTGGTTTATTACGCCAATACGTTGTAAGTCATTTTCTATATTAAAACCTTCGCTAAAACGACCCTTAAATTCTTCATAAAAAAGATTACTTTCTTTTTCGCCAGTAATATATTTACCCAATTCAATGGTTTCTAGCATATCGTTTACCACTACTGTTGGGGTATGTAAAGCAGCGTGAGAAAATGTAGCTCTGGTTTCTTCATGTTTTGGTTTTCCGTGTACCACTATACTAAAACCTTTTTTTGCAATTTGCTCTCCACGGTTCCAAACTTTTTCTACAAAAGGGCAAGTGGTATTGTATTTTTCAATAGCTATTCCTTTTGCTTTTAGCAAGTTTTCAATGGTTAAAGTTGTTCCAAATGCAGGTATAATTACTACATCATCTGCTGTGAGTTCATCAAATTCAATTATTTGATTACCATAAGTATCTTGTAAAAATTGCACTCCCAAATTTTGCAAATGTTCGTTTACTTGGGGGTTGTGTATCATTTCGCTCAGCAAAAAAATTCTTTTGCCTTGATTTTCTTCAATCGTTTTAAAAGCAATTTCAATTGCATTTTCAACGCCATAGCAAAAACCAAAATGCCTTGCTAAATGAAAATGAACATTCCCTGCAACAATAGTTGTTGGCGAAAAATCTTTCTTTAACTTGTCGGCTGCTTTGCGATTATTTTTTATAGCAGTAATAAAGCTACTTCTATAAATATTGGGTATGGTAAACTGCTTCATAAAGTTGGCGAAGATAAAAGATTTTGATGGTGCAATTCATTGCGTTTATGTCGAATTGAAGTGAAAATTCGTATTTATGGTATCCTAACTGTTAAATTAACAATATGTTGATAAATGTAATTGCCATTATTCACAAAGCAACCCTTACTTTCATGCCTAGTTCTTAGCAATAAGTAAATTGATGTTAAGTTTTAAGTCGATTTTTTTTGTAAATGATTCTGTTGTTTGTACTTATTTGTGGTATTGTTTTTTTTAGTTGATAGAGTAAAGTGCTACTAAGCAAAAGATTTGAAGCAATTATTTAGTAAAACAAATAAAAATAAAGTATATGAAATGGAGAAAATTTAATGGTGAAGTTTTAGAGCCAAATATTAAAGAAGCAGTAACCCAAGTAATTAAAAGGGAAACTGAAAAAGGTATAAAACTAAAGGTATGCATTGGAACAGATAGCCAAGTAAAAGGAATTGAAACAGAATTTGCCACCGTAATCGTTTTTTTAAGAGAGCACGCTGGTGGATTTATGTACATTGCTAATGAAAAAACAAAACAGCCTTTTCACCTCAAAGAAAGAATGCTTACCGAAGTAGCCAAAAGCATTGAAATTGCTTATGAGCTGTGTGATTTATTTATTGAGTATAATATTGAAATGGAGGTACATGCCGATATTAATACAAATCCTAATTTTAAAAGCAATGAGTCTTTAAAAGAAGCTATGGGTTATATTCTTGGAATGGGTTTTGCTTTTAAAGCCAAGCCAGAAGCTTTTGCAAGTAGTTGCTGTGCCGATAAAATTTGTAATTAATTTTTAGAACTAATTATAAGTAGCGAATAAAATGGGTAAAAGAAGTTGCTGTGTAATTTAACTAATACCTCTTCCACCAGTAATAAATTTATATACCTTGGGCATTGTTTTTTTTATTACAAAACCAATTAAAACGCTTCCAAAAATTAGCACTAGTGATTCTACAAAATAGGTTACTAATCTATAATGTGGATATTGCCCAAAATATGCTCTTGCTACATACATTAAGTAAACTACTAGTGGAGCATGCAGAACATAAATTATAAATGAGTAACTGGTAAGTTGTGCAAAATATTTTTTCGACATACACCAATTAACTAATTTATTGCTTGCAAACCATGCAAATACCAAACCACTAAAAACAGTGAGTTTATGTGTAAAATAAAGTATATGATTATAAAACTCAGGCACATGCTCGCTAAATGCCAATAGTGTTTTAAATACAGCAGTTGTAATAAAAATAATTCCCCAAAAACTTGGGTTTAATATTTTCTTGGGGGTATCAATATTATAATTTGTTTTTTGCATCCATATGCCTAACGAAAAATAAAGCAATCCCTCACCTTGAATAAAGAAAATGTTAAAGTCGCTTATCCAAAAAAATACAGCTATTGTAAAAAAAATATACTTTGCCCATTTGTGGGTTACACACCATTTAATTGGCAAATACAGTAAATTTAAAAAAAATAAAACCCTTAAGAACCAAAGCTGGTAAGCAGGAGGGTTAAATATCCAATACTCAAGCCATTCACCCCATTTAAATTGGTGTAAAGTGTTTCTAGTTTCATCTCTCCACATCATATTACTTGCTTCTACAAAATGTTTGCTCCAAGGAAATAATTCTAAACTATAAGTGAGTAAAAGACTAAAAGCACTCCATATAAAATAAGGAATTAAAACTGTTTTTACTCTTCCTGCAATTCTTTGTTTGTATGGTTTTGAGTCGCCAAGTGCAAATAAATAACCACTAATTATAAATAACATTGGTATTCTAAAACGCAATAACCCATTACTTAGTAAATATTGCAAAAAAGCATTAAATGTTAATGGCTCTTGAGGAAAAGTGTTTGGTTGTAAATAACTAAAATTTAAGTTATAAGCGTGTACAAAAACTAAGAAAAACATGGATATAAAACTCCAAAATTTAAACTTTGTACTATTAAATGCAGTTAGCATACAATTGATTTTTTTGACTTTGTTGCTACAATGCTAAAATTATATAGGTTAAGTTGTACATTAATTACACTAAAGCAATATTCAAAGGATTAGTGGATTACTTATTGATTGTACATTAAACTACATCCTCGTAAGTCGCTATTGTCTAATCTGCCTAAAACTTCAAAACTACCATCTTCATATACAATACCAACATCGTCTGTAGCTATAAAACTACAAGAATGAACGTTGGCTAAATCAATGATATTTAAAATGCCTTTTCCAGTTGAGTTTACATTTAATGGATCATCTTCAGTTCTTACTAAAACCTTCATCCAAGGTGGGCAAATAAAACGCCCTTTGTTAGTAGCGTATGCTTGAGATAAAAGCTCTGTCATGCCGTATTCGCTATGAATTGCATTGCAACTAAACTGTTGTTGTAAATAGTGATGAACTTCTTGTCTTAGCATTTCTTTTTTGCGACCTTTCATGCCCCCAGTTTCCATTACAATTGTACTTTTTAAGTTTATAGGGTAATATTCAGCAAAGTCAAGCAGGGCATAAGTTACACCAATTAATAAAGTGGGTTGATTGTCTTTTTCTAATTCGATTAATGTTTGATGTAATTCGTTGAAATTATTTAAGTAAAAATTGCTTTTGGGATGGTTTGATTTTTCGATAAAATCATTAACCATAAACACTAAAGATGAGTTGTTTCTTTCCAAATAAGATGGCAATAGTCCAAGAATACAAAAATTAGAAATATTTCCATAAATGTTTTCAAAAGCCTCTAAAAAACTTTGCTTATAAATACTACTTTCAGCAACATAATGTTTACTATTTACACTTTTGGTAGTACCGCTACTTTCGAAAATTAAATGTGGCTCATTAACTTCTTTATTAAGTAAAGTGTGTGTTTTGAAAAAACTAATGGGTAAATAGTTAAATTCATGTAATTCTATAAACTCTTTGTATTTTCTAGGATGCTGAAGGGCTGAAATTTGGTTTTTCCAATGCCTAAAAACTTCAATACCATTTAATTGTAACTCATAAATTTCATTCGCCAAAGCAATGAAATTTAAGTTTGGAGAAAATATTTTTTCGTTCCAAGAAATTTTATGATTTAAAGTTGACAACGATTATTTACATTTGATTTTTATAAAACAAAAATATGAAGCCAATTTCAATAATATTATCTTTAATTATTTGTAGTTTGTTTTTTGCATGCAGTAAGGATAGTTTTACTACAAAACCACAACTAAAAATTAAAAGTATTAATACAAATAGATTGCTTCTTGGACAAAATTTAAAAATTGAAGTAGAATTTACAGATGCAGAAGGGGATGTTCAAGATACAATTTGGTATAAAAGAGTATCAAAAGTTTGTCCAACTGATGCAGCAATAAAAGCAGAGGAAAAGTTAAAAATTCCAAATTTTGAATCAATTAAAGATCAAAAAGGTGTTTTTGAATTTTCATTTATTTATGGAAAATTACAAGAGGGTTCTATATTTTTAAATAATTGTGCAACCAAAAACGATACAAGCTATTTTAAGTTTTGGATGAAGGATAAAGCCAATAATTATAGTGACACAATTACTACAGAAAACATAGCTTTTATTAAATAATTGTGGTGCAACGTATTTTAAGATGGTTTCAGTTTACTAATATTTACATTGCATTAAGTGCACTATTGTATAGTGTTGCAAGTGTTAGATTTACAAGTAATTATACCGTTCCAAAACTTTTATTGGCAACCATTTTTTTGGCTGTAATTTGGTATTACAATTTATCTTATCAAAAAATTATACAGCAGAATAAAGTAGATAACGAAAGGGCGTTATGGTTTCTTAAACACCAGAAAAAATTATTTACAGTACAAGCTTCATTGCTTTCAGGTATTATTATTTTTGGTTTGTTGCTTTCGCCTAATTTAGTTAATTTTTTTACTTATACCACTACAGCCCAGCAGTTGTTTTTGCTAAGTTTTTTGTTTATAGCACTACTTTATAATTATGGCTTAATTTATAAAAAGTCTACTTTTTCTATTCGCAAATTTGCAATTTTTAAGCCTTTGTTTATTGCTTATGTTTGGATGGGTGTAACTGTGGTATTTCCTTTTGTTTTCAGTCAAATTTCGAATCAAAAGTTATTATTGTTTAGCAACAATTTTTGGATTTATTTTTTTGATGGATTGTACTCAATAACCCTATTAGCAATTATATACGATGTTAAAGATTTTGAAACAGATAATACAGTAGGTTTAAAAACTTTTGCAGTAAAACTCGGCAATAAAAAAATGCTAACTCATTTGGTTTTGCCAGCTGTAACTCTTGGTTTTGCTAGTGTGCTTTTGAGCGTATTTTTTATGAATTTTCCCCAAACAATTTCATTAATTTTTTTATTTACATATGTTGCAATAGCAATTGTTTCAAAAATTATTGAATCAAAGAAATCAATTCTTTGGCATTTAACTTTAATCGACGGTATTATATTATTAAAAGCAATTGCAATTATTGCCTTAAATAATATCTAATTTCAGGTTAATTAATCCTAAATTTACCACCTAAAATATAACGATTACATGACAATTACTGTTCCAGATTTTTCATTGTCGCCACATATAGATCAAGTGGGTGTTGAAGAAAGAGCCAGTCGTTTTACCACACGTTCAATAAAAAACGAAACTAAAATTAATGGCTTGAAATTAGCGTTGAACATGATTGATCTTACAACATTAGAAGGAAAAGATACTAAAGGAAAAGTACAACAATTGTGTTACAAAGCCCAACACTTACACGATGCTTACCCAGATTTACCAACTGTTGCAGCCGTATGTGTGTATCCCAGTATGGTTAAAATTGCAAAAACGGCACTAGGCAATAGTGGAGTAAAAGTAGCTGCTGTGGCAACAGCTTTTCCTAGTGGCCAAGCACCTCATGATGTAAAAATTAGAGATACAAAATTTGCAGTAGAAGAGGGTGCTGATGAAATTGATATGGTAATAAGCCGTGGAAAATTCTTAGAAGGAGAGTACAACTTTGTATTTGATGAAATAGCAGCAATTAAAGAAGCTTGTGGCAGTACAAGACTAAAAGTAATTTTGGAAACTGGAGAGTTAGTGACTTACGATAAAGTAAGAAAAGCCAGTGACATTGCCATGTATGCAGGTGCTGATTTTATAAAAACTAGTACAGGAAAAATTCAGCCAGCAGCAACAATGCCAGTAACTTTAGTAATGTTAGAAGCTATTAGAGACTTTTACTATAAAACAGGAAAAAAAATTGCTATGAAGCCTGCAGGTGGTATAAGTAAGGCAAAGCAAGCACTTCATTATTTAGTAATGGTTCAAGAAACATTAGGCACTGGGTGGATGACTAATGAATGGTTTAGATTTGGAGCAAGTAGTTTGGCAAATGATGTACTAATGCAATTGGAAAAACAAAGAACTGGGGTTTATCAAAGTGCAAATTATTTTAGTGTAGATTAGTTTCTCACAAAGCAACAACGATTACAACAAAACAAAGATTTTCAAATACACTTAGTGAGCTTGGTATCCTTAGTTCCTTTGTGTGAAAAAATAGAATATGGCAAAAGCAAAAAATAATACAATTAAACTAGATTTCGATACTAAATATGCTCCTGCACCAGAAAGTAAAAGCAGTGCAACCATTAAATCCAAATACGATTTATTTATTAATGGAAAGTTTGAAAAACCTTCAAGCAAAAAATATTTCGATACAATAAATCCTGCAACTGAAGAAAAGTTAAGTGAAGTGGCAGATGCAAATATTACAGATGTTGATAAAGCTGTTAAAGCAGCTCGTGTTGCTTATGATAAAACTTGGAGCAAAATGCCCTCAAAAGAAAGGGCAAAATATATATACAGAATTGCACGAATGATTCAAGAACGGGCAAGAGAATTTGCTGTTATTGAAACTTTAGATGGAGGTAAACCCATCAGAGAAAGTAGAGATTTTGATGTTCCCCTTGCTGCTAACCATTTTTTTTATTATGCAGGTTGGGCCGATAAGTTAGCGTATGCTTTTCCAAATAGAAAAATTGCTCCAGTTGGTGTGGCAGGTCAAATAATTCCCTGGAATTTTCCTTTGTTAATGGCAGCTTGGAAAATTGCACCAGCATTGGCAACAGGCAATACAGTTGTATTAAAACCAGCAGAAACAACGCCACTCACAGCTTTGAAATTGGCAGAAATCATTCAAGAAAGTGGGCTGCCCGATGGTGTTGTTAATATTATCACAGGAGCAGGAGCCACAGGAGCAGCTTTAGTGAATCATCCAGATATAAATAAAATTGCTTTTACAGGTAGCACAAATGTTGGCAAAATTATCCAGCATGCTATAGCTGGTACTAGTAAAAAAGCTACTTTGGAGTTAGGTGGAAAAGCAGCTAATATTATTTTTGATGATGCTCCTCTAGATCAAGCAGTTGAGGGCGTAATAAATGGAATATTTTTTAATCAAGGTCATGTGTGTTGTGCTGGTTCTCGATTATTTGTTCAAGAAAGTGTGTACAAAGAAGTATTACGAAGATTAAAAGATAGAATTGAAACATTGATTGTTGGTGACCCTATGGATAAAAACACTGATATTGGTGCCATTAATAGTAAAGAGCAATTGGCTACCATCAATAAGTATATAAACCTTGGAAAAAAAGAAGGTGCCGAAATGTTTGAGAGCAGTTGTGCTTTACCTAAAAAAGGATTCTTTTGTCGCCCAACCTTGTTTACTAATGTAGCACAAAGTAGCAGAATTGTTCAAGAAGAAATATTTGGCCCAGTGCTTGCCATTCAAACATTTAGAACAGACGATGAAGTAATTGAAAAAGCAAATAACACTCCTTTTGGGTTAAGTGCAGGTGTGTGGACTGACAAAGGTTCAAAAATTTTCAATTTAACAACTAAATTACGTGCAGGAGTGATTTGGGCTAATACTTATAATAAGTTCGATCCTACTTCGCCTTTTGGAGGATATAAAGAAAGTGGATTTGGAAGAGAAGGAGGATTGCATGGATTAGGGGCGTATATACAATAGTTTTTTCTCACAAAGAAGCGAAGGATACTAAGTACTCAAAGCCTTTGTTTAATAAGTAAACTATTTCCAACATCAATAAAGAAACAAATAAAACAAATCACAAAGCCGTTGTTTCTTTGTAACCTTTGTGAGCTTTGTGTGAAATAAAAATGAGCAGATTGCAAGTATTAAAAACATACAAAATTTATATTAATGGTGCTTTCCCAAGAACTGAAAGTGGTAGATATTACATTGCAAAAAATAAGGCTGGTAATCAATTAGCTAATGTTTGCCTTTGTAGTAGAAAAGATGTACGTGAAGCTGTAAGTGCAGCAAGAAATGCTTTTGGTGGCTGGAGCAGCAAAGCAGCTTTTAATCGTGGTCAAATTTTGTATAGAATTGCTGAAATGCTTGAAGGACGAAAAGCTCAATTTATTGAAGAGCTTATGCTACAAGATAGCACAAAAGCTAATGCAGAAAATGAAGTAAATACAAGTATAGACAGATTAATCTATTATGCTGGCTGGTGCGATAAGTATCAACAAGTGATGAGTAGTGTAAATCCAGTAGCAAGTTCACATTTCAACTTTTCAGTTCCTGAGCCAATGGGTGTTGTTAGTATTATTGCCCCACAGCAATCTTCTTTATTAGGTTTAGTAAGTGTAATTGCACCAACCATTGCTGGTGGAAATACTTGTGTAGTATTAGCAAGCGAAAGCAAACCTTTATGTGCAGTAACTTTTGCTGAAGTTTTAAATAGTAGTGATGTAAGCAGTGGTGTAGTAAATATTTTAACAGGTAAGGCGAGTGAATTAATAAAAAACTTTGCCGACCATATGGATATTAACGCAGTAATGTATGCTGAATCTGACGGAGAAAGTAAAAAAATAATTCAAGAGAAAGCTGCTCTAAACGTAAAACGAGTAGTGCTGCACAATAATGTTAATTGGAATACAAGCGAAGCTGAAACGCCTTATTTTATAATGGATACACAAGAAATAAAAACTACATGGCATCCTATTGAAAATATTGGTGGGGCAAAAGCAGGATATTAGTTTTTTGAGTTAAAAACTGAAATTATTATCAAAACAAATTTTAAGATTATTAAAAGGAATAAGGCTTAAGTATTTTAAGTTTTTGGAATTAACATTCAAGTAGTATTAACTCTATGTAGAAAATCTAAGCGTTTTGTGTGTTTGTTGGTTTATTTTTTTTCTCAGTTATGAATACAAAGTAAATAAATGTAAAAAACTTCACTGCAAATGGTTTTACATGTTAAGATAAATGATGAATAAACGCTATTTTAAATTAAAGTAGTCTTTTTGTAAAGTAAACTTTTCAATTTCATGAAACAAAGTATGCAGTAGGCTAAAAAAATTAATGTCAAAATGAATTCAAATAAAATTATAATTACATTGGCTTTATTACTTGCAGCTGCTTGCTATTTTTTAGGCAAACAGCAAGGTAATAATTTAGTTCATCAACAAGTTGTAAATAATGTGCAGCTTGTTAAAGAAATGGCATCTTTAGCAACATTAAAAGTAGAAGGTACTACAACTGTAAAACTTTCAAATTTTGCCAGAGAAAATAATAATTGGTTTACTTCGGTTAAAAAATATTTTATTGAAAATACGCTGCAAGTTACTATTCCATACACAGCCATTTTTGGTGTAAAAATCGATAGCCAACAAATCAAATTATCCGAAAAAAATAAAATTATTGAAGTAAAATTGCCAAAAGCTGGTTTAATGAGCATGCAATTGCAACTCGATAAATTAACAACTATGAATCAAACGGGTATGTTTAAAAGTACTTCTATTGATGATTTAGCAAATGCACAAAAGCAATTGTACCAAGAGGTTGAAGTGTATTTGTCATCTAACCAAGCATATATAAAACAATCACAAGAACAAGTAATAAAAATTATACAACAATATTATCAGCCTTTTGGCTACACTGTTAACATTAATTTTGAAAACTAAAATATGAAATTATTAATAGCTATTATAGTTTTAATGAGTAGCCAAAATGTATTGGCACAAAAAGATACTATAGAAGTAAATAAGGATTATCGTTTAGATATAATCACAAAAAAACAAACTATCCTAAATAAGCGTGCAGCCATTACTACACGAAATGGATTGTATAAAGGGTATCGTTTGCAAGTACTAGTTACTAATGATAGAAATTTAGCATTTTCTACTAAGGCACAATTATTAACTAATTATCCAATGCACAAAGCTTATATATTGTTTCAGTCGCCAAATTTTAAAGTACGATTTGGTAATTTCTTAAAAAAAGAAGAAGCAATTAATGTGCGTAAACAAATAATAAAACAATTTCCACAAGGGGTTTTTATAGTAGATGAAGCTATTGAGTATCGACCTGTTGGTGATGAAGATGTTGAATAAAAATAATTCTATGAAAGAAAAAATTAAGCAATTAGCTGCACGATATTTTAATGAGTTTAATGATATTAGGCAGCATTTGCATGCTCATCCAGAATTAAGTTATCAAGAATTTAATACATCTGCATTCATTCAAGAAAAATTAGCAAGCTGGAATATTCCATTTTCAGTTTTAGCTACAACAGGTGTGGTTGCCATTATTGAAGCCAAAAATCCAAATAAAAGAGTTATTGCACTTCGTGCAGATATGGATGCATTGCCTATACAAGAGGAAAATGATGTTCCTTATAAATCAACAATTCCAAATGTAATGCATGCTTGTGGGCACGATGTACATACAACTTGCTTACTCGGTGCAGCCAAAATATTGCAAGAAACTAAAACTGAATGGGAGGGAACTGTGAAATTAATTTTTCAATTAGGCGAAGAAAAAAATCCAGGTGGAGCTAGTTTGATGATTAAAGAAGGGGTACTGCAAAATCCTGCACCTTCAGGCATTGTTGGGCTTCATGTGCACACTGGTTTGCCTGTAGGAAAATTAAGTTTTAGAAAAGGAAGGGTAATGGCAAGTGCCGATGAAATTTATATTACAATTAAAAGTGATGGTGGGCATGCAGCTGCCCCACACTTAACAGTAGACACTGTTTTAGTAGCCTCTCATTTAGTAGTATCGTTGCAACAAATTATTAGTAGAAACAATAATCCCTTATCACCATCTGTACTTACAATTGCTTCTATAAATGGAGGAAATACTACTAATGTAATACCAAGTGAAGTGAAATTGATGGGAACTTTTAGGGCAATGGATGAAGCTTGGCGTTATAAAGCACATGAACTTATAAAAAAACAAACAATTGCTATTTGCCAGGGGATGGGTGCAACAGTTGATGTGCTGATAGATGTTGGTTATCCAACGGTTGATAATGAACCCAATTTTACTCAAAAATGCTGGGATATTGCCAAAGATTTTATGGGTGAAAAGCAAGTTGAAGAAACTGAAATTAGAATGGGTGCCGAAGATTTTGGCTATTACACACAACAAATTCCTGGCTGCTTTTATAGATTAGGTGTACGAAACGAAAGTAAAGGAATTGTACATGGTGTACACACTCCAAAATTTGATATTGATGACCGAGCAATAGAAACTGGAATGGCAATGATGGCTTGGTTGGGCATTAATGCCTAATCTTTCACTTCTTTATTTTGCCTAGATATATAAGCAAGTAGCTCTTCTCTACCTAGTTTTTTTTCAGAGCTGGTTACAAAGCTTTGTGGTAAAAATTGCCAAGTTTCACGCATTTTATCTAAAAACAATTTTTCATTACGTTTTACAACACCTGGCTTTTCTTTATCACTTTTGGTAAAAACAATTACAAAAGGGATTTGCCATTTTCCCAATTGATTTACAAAAGCTAGGTCATTTTTTTGAGGCTCGTGTCTGCTATCAATTAATATAAAAACAGCTAACAAATTTTCTCTTTTACGCAAATAATCTTCAATCATTTTTTCCCAAGCTTCTCGCTCTTTTTGTGAACGTTTGGCGTACCCATAGCCTGGTAAATCCACCAAAAACCAGCTATCGCCAACTGGTGGTGAACTTTCTACTAAAAAATGATTTATTAATTGTGTTTTACCTGGCGTTGCCGATGTTTTGGCAAGTTTACTTTGCCCAACAATCATATTTATAAGTGAAGATTTTCCAACATTACTTCTTCCAATAAAAGCATATTCAGGCTTTGTAGGTGGAGGGCATTTTTCTACAGTTGGAGAAGAAATAACGTAACTTGCTTTTTTAATAATCATTTGGCAAATTTATCTTGCTTTCCTTCAACAAAATTTTTTATTTACAGCTTTATACATTGCAGATTAAATTAGAAAATAAAAAATGCTAATTAATCCGAAATACTTGATGTTTTTAGAGGGTGTCTAAGGCGTGTTTATTTCTTGGCTTCCACCATAGATAATAAAAAGCTAAAATAACCAATCCTAAGCTAAAAGGAAATATTGCTAAATGTTTATAAGTAATGCCAGCAATAGCAATTTTTTCATCAACTTTAAAAAACTCGCTAATCATCCACATGCTATTAGCAACAATCCAAATGCTAATGGCTAAATTATGACAAAGTTCGCTCATTAATTTTTTTGTACGAAAAGTGATAATTAAAGAAATAGCTAAAGTTGGTATAATCATTACACCAGCCAACCATTTTAATCCAATACACCAACTTAAATCTTTAAACAACCAAAAAACTATATGTAAGTTTTCCATTTTTCTATAGCCAAGTGGAATAATGTAATGTTTACCTTGAGGTTCATGATTTACGGATACAGCTTTTAAATTATCAACTGTATTTTCTGCAAAGGAATTATTTGCCATTAGCTATGTAAAAATTTTCTGCAATATTATATTATTGTGAAATATTACGTTGCAAAATTTTTGAAAACCTTTGTACGTCAGCTAAACTGTTTATTGGTTTTTTTTGTGTTAAAAAATTGGTAATCTCATTTGCAAAATATGGTGCTAAACTACAGCCCTTTGCACCCATGCCATTTAAAATTCCTATTTGTGGGTGTAAAGGATGAAAGCCCACAAAAGGGCGTCTTTCAACATTTGCAGGGCGTACACTAGCTAAATGATTTTCAATAATGTATGGTTGTTTAAGCCAATGATTTAGTGTAGCAATAGTTTTTTGCTTAAAGGCGTCTGTAGGGTTTAAATCGCTAAAATTCCATTCGTATGTGCTACCAATCCAATATAAATTTTCCTTCCAAGGTGTAATTGTTAAGCCTTGTTTAAAAATGTTTTCGCTGGGCAATGCTTCTTGTGTACTAAATAAAATGGCTTCACCTTTGTTTAACGCAAAAGGTAAATTTTTAAACCATTGGTTTTGAGTGCTTTGTACGCCATCACAAAAAAAAATTTTATGAGCTTTTATGTTTTTATAAATTACTTCATCATTTAGGAGTTGAAGTTTTTCTATTTCAAAATCTTCTTCTAAAAAACTGTTTTCGTTTATCAACCATTGGTTCATTGAATTTAAAAATGCTTGCATATTAATCCACCAACAAGGTTGTATTTCTCCAGCACCAAAACTAAAATTAAAATATTGGTTATATAAAGTTGTATCCTCGATTTTGCTTAAATATTCTTGTTCGGTAGATAGTCTTTCTTCAAATGCTAATTGCATTTGTGGTGTTGTGTGAAAGTTGATAATATTTTTTTGGTGAATACAATAGCAACCCAGCTTTTCTTCTATTTTTTTGTAAGCAGAAACGGCGAATGGCATAATATCTTCGATCATCCATGTACGCACAAATCTCCTTCCAGTAATGGGGTTTATAACGCCACTTGCAATTCTACTTGCAGAATTTGCAGTTTGATTATCAATAACTAAAAAGGTTTTTTTTGCTTGATTCAGGTACCAAGCTAAAAAGCTGCCACTTACACCTTGCCCAACAATTATATAATCTACTTGTTGCATTAATTTGTGGGTTGCATGTAGTTAAATAAAGTAATCTCTGCAATTAAAAAAATGCTTCCACAAACAATAATTAAATCTTCGTTCGAAGCATTTGTTAACGCATTTTCCAAAGCTATGTTTACATTGCTATAGCATTTTCCAATTAAATTATTAGGTAAGCTCAATGCATGTAAATCGGCTGCTGGCATTGCTCTTTCTATGGAGGCATTTGTAAAGTAATAAGTTGCTTGTGTTGGCAGCATTTGTAGTACTTTACTCACATCTTTATCTTTTACCATACCTATTACAAAATGTAATTTTTTGTATTTTATAAAACTTAGCTGATGTAATATTTGTTTTATCCCATCCTCATTATGGGCTACATCTACAATTACTTTAGGATGTTGCTGCAAAATATCCCACCTACCATAAAAGCCTGTATTTTTTTTTGTATTTTTTAATCCTTTTTTTAAACTGGTTTCACTAATTGCAATGCCAATACTATTCAATTCCAAAAAAGCTTCTAGTACTTGGTTAATATTTTTTAATTGATAAATTCCTGTTAAATCTAATTCAACTTCAAGTGCTTTGTTGTATGTGTTTGAAACTACATTAACATTTAAAAAGCCACTGCTATCATTACTTTCAATTACTTTCCAATTTTCTTGGGCAAATGTAATTTTGCAATTATTCTCTTTTGCAATAGTTAAAAAAACAGGTTTGGTTTCGTTATTAAATTCACCAATTATTACAGGAATATTGGGTTTTATAATTCCAGCTTTTTCTTTAGCAATGGCTTCGTAAGTATTGCCTAAAAACTGCATGTGGTCAAATCCGATATTAGTGATAATACTTAAAATTGGCGTAATGATATTTGTACTATCGAGTCTTCCACCCATACCAACTTCAATAACAGCAATATCTACATTTTGTATAGCAAAATATTCAAATGCCATTGCAACTGTAACTTCAAAAAAAGATGGATTTAAATCTTCTATTACATGTTTTATTTTTTGTACAAAATTTACTACAAAATCTTGGCTACACATATCACCGTTAATCTTTATTCTTTCTCTAAAATCTTTTAAATGAGGTGATGTGTATAATCCTACTTTATAATTTTCTTCTTGTAAAATAGATGCAAGTTGATGGCTTGTGCTTCCTTTACCATTTGTGCCAGCAATGTGTATGGATTTAAATTTGTGTTGAGGATTGCCTAAGGCTTCGCAAAGTACTAATGTATTATGTAAACTTGGTTTTATTGCAGCAGCACCAATTCTGCTAAACATGGGTAGTTTAGCATATAAATAATCTAGAGTTTCATTATAGTTCATGCACTACAAAAATAGTTTCATGCAAAGAAATAAACAATACAAAGCACAAAAACAATATTTTTAAAATAAAGGTAAGCTAACCAGAAATTTTGAAATTAAAAACAATTGTTCCAGATTGCTCTGTACTTGCAGCATTAAATTTTAATTGAGTTGCTTTATTGATGGCAATCTTTCTTATGCCAGCATTAGTTGTAGTTGTACCTCTAGGATTCACTAAAGCACTAGTTACTTTTCCATTCATATCAACTGAAACATCAACTGCTACTTTAGCATTTTCATTAAAATCGTCTTCAAAACTGGGTAATTTTACTAATCGTCTTCCATCTAATCCACTCCTTATACTTACACCACTTTTACCACTTGATGCATTTCCTTTATAACTATCACTATTTGGGTTGCCATTAGGATTACCTTGATTGCCTTTTCCCCCTGCAATTCCTTGATTTTTTATGCCATTATAGCTATCAGCATTATTGCCACCAGTGCCTTTAGTTGTTGCACCACCAAAAATAGCTTTTGGTTTAGGAGGTGCTGGATTGGTAGGGATTGATGTTTTAGAAGGCGTTACAGTAGCTTTTGGTGTAATTGGTTTGGGTACATTAGGTTTTGTAATGTTATTTATTGCTTCGTCACCATTTTCATTAACATTTTCATTGTTAACTTCTTGAGGTGCAGATGGTGGGCTGCTTGGTTGAGTTTCTTGAACTTCGTTTGTTGGAGTTCCGGGTATTTGAGGTTCTACGTTTCCCATTCCAAAATCACTATTGCCAAGGTTTACTTCAATGCCTTCGCTAGCAACAGGTGGAGGCAATTGTGGTATTTGCCAACTAATAAACATAAACATCAAAAAAATTACTGCAGCAATAGAAGCAGTGTACACACTTGCTTTTAAATTTTTTTGTTGTTCAAATTTTTTATCTTTTGTGAATTGTTTCATGTAAAAAACAGTTATGCAATATTATCAAAGCAAAACAAAAAAACCTGTTAAAATAATAATGCTAATAAATTCCCTTTTTATTAAGTACATAATATGCTAATGTGCATAAAGCTATTATTAAAACAACTGCTAGAATTATCCAATCTTGCACTTGAAGTTTTCTTTTTTCCCTTTTCTTTTTACTCGATTGAGTAAGGGTATGTAATTGATTATTTAGTTGAGTTACATACTCGTCTAAACTTTTTGGGGAATTGAGGTTACTTAACCCTTCTGTGGCATCACTTAAAAACTCATTATCGTTCATTGTTTTTTCAAAAGCATATCTTTCTTCTTGGCTCATGGTATTGTTTACATAAGCCAACAATTGCTCTTCTTGTTGCTGAACATTAGATATGTTTGAGTTTTTATTCATCACTTAGTGAACGCTTTTTGTCCATTAAAAGTTTTAAGTTTCTTTTGCCATTTTGAATATGACTTTTTACTTGCATATAAGTAAAGTTTGTTTCATCTACAATTTCATGATATGTTTTTTGTTGTAAATAAAACAAGTAAATACATTGTTGCTGCTCTTTATTTAATTGTGGCAAACTTTCCTCGAGCCATTGCAAATTTATTTCTTTTTCTTGCAATTGAGTTGTAACATTTTCTTCTTCTGCGTCAATATTTTCATCAATTGTAATATTAGATTGTTTATTTCTTAACTCCATTAAGCAATAGTTTCGAGCTACCATATAAATCCATCCTTTAAAAAAATCGATTTGGTGTTTTGGAATGTTGGCTAAAGATTTAAGAAAAATTTGTTGTACGCCATCTTTTGCTAAAGTTTCGTTTTTAAAATATTTCATGCACACTCCAAATAAAAGTAAAGTGTAGCGTTGCAGTAATATTCCAAGCCACTCATTATTTTGAGTGGTTTTGTGCAGTTGTAGTAATTCTGCATCACTTAAATTATTATGTGTTGGCAACCCCAAGTTTTGAAATATATTTGCACCAAAGATGCTAGGAATTAAACAATTCCACATGCATTGGTATTTTATTTTAAAAATTATTTATGAAAAAGGTTGTTTTTTTCTTTTGGATGATAATAATATTTGTTAGTTGTAGCAATAATAGCAATAGTAATAATTATTCTACTCCAGAAACTGCTTTAGATGCTGCCAGGCAATTTATAGAAACTACTAACAAAGGCAAGTTTGATGATGCTTCTTTAATGATTTTAAAAGCTGCTAATAACGATACCATTATTAGTAAATTGGCAAGAGCATATAATACACTTTCAAATGGGCAAAAACAAGATTTACAAGCTGCTTCAATTAATATACATGGCATAGAAGAAGTTAGTGAAATTTCTAGCATAATTAATTATAGCAACAGTTTTGATAAAAAAGTGCATAAGCTTAAAGTAATTAATCAAAATGGAAAATGGCTAATAGATATTGCATATACATTTAATGGCAACTTATGAGTTTTAGTAATCTTGCTTTGATTTTTGTTGGTGGTGGATTAGGAAGTATAATAAGGTTTTTAGCTGCCCATTTTTTGAGCTTTAAGCATTTTCCATTGGCTACTTTTATTGTAAATGTTGTAGGTAGTTTTTTTATTGGATGGATTATTGCAAGTTCTCTAAGTCAAAACAACAATTTAAAATTGTTATTAGCTACTGGTTTTTGCGGAGGTTTTACCACTTTTTCTACGTTTAGTTTAGAGGTTTTTCAATTATTTCAACAACAAAAGTTTATTGTTGCAATAGCTTATATTTTTTTAAGTTTAGTTTTAGGTATTGCCTTTACTGCTTTGGGCTTTTATTTTGCAAGTAGTTCGAAATAATTTTTATCATTTTATTAATAACTCCCTTTTTAGCTTTGCTTTTGTATGCACTTTAAATATTTTTTTTATTTATTAATCGTAATTTTATTTTTTAGTTGTAGCAATAAACAGTTGCCTGATGTTTCAAATATCAAAGTAGATGTTGCTTTAGAGCGTTTTGAAGAAGATTTTTTTGTAATGGACTCCTTGCAAACTGAGAAAAGCTTAGATGCTTTACAACTAAAATATCCAAGCTTTGCCATTGATTATTTGTTCAATATTTTAGGGGCAACACCTCAAAAAGATAGTACTTTAAAACTTGTAAACTTGTTTATAAACGATGCTATTTACAAGCAAGTAAGTAAAGATGCTCAACTACAGTTTAAAAACTTTAGTGTGCATAAAAAAGAAATTGAGCAAAGTTTTAAATACATAAAATACTACTTTCCTAAGTACAACTTGCCAAAAAAGATTATAACTTTTATTGGTCCAATAGATGGTGTAGGCACTGCACTTACTAGCACACATGATGTTGCTATTGGTTTACAAAGTTTTTTGGGGGCAAATTATCCTATATATAACTCAGCATATGTACAAGAAATTTATCCAAGTTACATTACTAGAAAATTTGCACCAAGCTATATTACTTTAAATGTAGTGAAAAATATTGTTGACGAAATGTATCCTTACACTCATAGTGGACGACCTTTAATTGAACAGATGGTAGAAAAAGGGAAACGACTTTATTTGCAAGATGCTTTTTTACCAAACATCCCCGATAGCGTAAAAATGGGTTATACAGCTAATCAACTAAGTGAATGCAACAACAATGAAGCTTATATTTTTTCTTTTTTTGTACAAAATAACCTTTTATTTCAAAGGGAGCCTAGTATCATTATGCCATTTATAACCGATGGCCCCAAAACTCAGGAACTTAGCCAAACTGCACCAGGAAATATTGGTAGTTTTGTAGGTTTTAAAATTGTACAAAATTGGATGAAGAAAAATAAGGATAAAACTTTAGAGCAATTAATGAACACCCCAGCTACTACTATTTTTAACGAGGCTAATTATAAGCCTTAGTCTTTCCATAAAAAAGGAAATAAAATATAAGCTAAAACTATTACTAAGCAATTAAGAGCAAACAACAAACCTATCATTTGCCACAAACCACTTTGTACCACATTGCTAAAGGCAATGGTGCTAATTTTCATTAGCAATAACAATTGAGGAATGATTACAGGAAAACCCATAATGGCCATTAATGCTGCTTGTTGCTTGGCTTTTGCTGCAATGGAAGATAAAAAACTAAAAACAAAACTTAAGCCAACTCCACCCAACAAAGCTATTAACCAAAACAAGAAAATATATTGAAAGGGATTTTGAAGAAACAGCAAAAATACCAAAAAGCTTATGCTACTAAACACACACATTAAAATGGCATTGTAAAGTAGCTTAGCCACTATAAAATTGGTAGGATTTGATAATGAATAGTAGTACAACATTCGCCCATTGCTATCAATAGCAAAACTTTTTGTAACTGCATTTATGCAAACAAATAATTGTACAATCCAAAACAATCCATTCCATACCGCTTCCTCAGGACTGCCCATTGTTAAGTACACTACAAATACAGTACAAAGCACGTATAACACAATGCCAAAAAAACTATGTTGCTGCCTAAACTCAAGAAGCAAGTCTTTTTTTACTAAAGCAGCAATTTGTTTAATTTCTAAACTCATTTAAGCAAAAATAAAGTTATCACCTATGCAATACAAACCTTTATTATCTAATAAAGCTTGATGAAGTGTAAAATGTTTAATTAATCAATTATTTCCTATTATCAATATTAAATATTAAATCTTCAATTAAAATTATTTTCAATCCCCTACATTTGCACCTAGCAGGTCTTGCACGACCAGCTCCTGCAGAATCTCCCCAGGGTAGGAATACAGCAAGGATATGTGGTTGAGCGGTGCGATGTAAGTAGCCTGCTATTTTTATTTAATATTGTTTATTTAATATTTAGTATTTGTGAACTCTGTTGAATTACAAAATCGTTTAAAACAATTTGCTTACAGAATAGTTACAATGTCTGAGGCTCTTCCAAAAAAGAAAATAACATTAGTAATTGAAAATCAAATCCTAAGATCTGCATTTTCTGCTGCAGCCAATTATAGAGCAGCATTAAAAGCACAGAGCCGAAAAGCATTTACAGCTAAATTGAGTATTGCATTTGAAGAAATAGATGAATCTCTATTTTGGCTAGAATCCATTAGAGATTTAAAATTGATATCAGAAAAGAAGCTTGCTAGTCTTTTAAAAGAAGCCAACGAACTTTGTTCTATTTTGGCTTCAACAAGAAAAACCCTACAATCAAAACAAATATTAAATATCAAATCTTAAATATTAAATAACATGAAGTTTTTTATCGACACAGCCAATTTGGCTCAAATCAAAGAAGCAAACGACTTAGGCATTTTAGATGGTGTAACAACTAATCCAAGTTTAATGGCCAAAGAAGGCATTAAAGGTACTGAAGCCATCAACAATCATTACAAAACTATTTGTGAATTGGTAGATGGTGATATTAGTGCAGAAGTATTAAGTACCTCTTTTGAAGAAATGGTGGAAGAGGGTAAAGTTTTAGCTGCTATACATCCAAATATTGTAGTTAAAGTACCAATGATAAAAGATGGTATAAAAGCTATAAAGTGGTTTACAGATAATGGTATAAAAACAAATTGTACTTTAGTGTTTAGTGCAGGGCAAGCTATATTGGCTGCAAAAGCTGGAGCAACTTACGTTTCACCATTTTTGGGTCGTATTGATGATAGTGGTTGGGATGGTGTACAATTGATTGAAGAAATTGCACATATTTACAATGTACAGGGCTTTAAAACAGAAATTTTAGCAGCTAGTATTCGTAATGGTAATCATATTACACGTTGTGCCGCTGCTGGTGCAAATGTTTGTACTTGCCCTTTAGATTCAATATTGGCTTTATTAAAACATCCATTAACCGATTTAGGATTAGCGAAGTTTTTGGAAGATGCTAAAAAAATGTAATTAAATGTTTCACACTACGAAGCAAAGGATACTAAGTAAACAAAGATTTTCATGCTGTTTATAGGGGTTTATATATTTGTTTACTTAGTACTTCGTTCTTTATCAAATATTTTTTAAAATGCAATTGAGATAGGTGATTTGTGAACTTGGTATCCTTAGTCGCTTTGTGAGAAATTTTACCTAATCCTTTTTTGGGTGATATATAAAAAACTAGCTATTACTAAAACAAAATACCCAACATTTTTAAGGGCAATTAATCCTCCACTCATAGCTTTATAATGAAAGTTTATACCCATCCATTCAACAGCATAATCAAAACTACCTTTTATAAATGGCAATTTACTTAAACCTTCGAATCCTGTAAGTAAAATAAAACACAAAAAAGCACCTCCTAAAAATGCAATTACTGCATTATTTGTAAAACTACTAGTGCATATACAAATAGCACAAAAACAAGCAACCAAAAAAAGCAAACCAATATAACTACCCACCACAGCAGCAACATCAATACCAGCATCTACACTTAGCATTTGCATACTAATGGCATATAAAATGGTAGGTAAAATAGCCACTATACTTATAGCAAAGCAACCAAAAAATTTACCCAAAACAATTTTGGTTGGTGTAATTGGGAGGGTTTTTAAAATTTCAAAGTTGCCTTGTTTATATTCATCAGCAAAGCTACGCATGCCAATTGCAGGAATTAGAAACAATAGAATAAAGGGTACATAACTAAAAAAAGCATCTACATTGGCATAGCCAAAACTTAGCAAACTGCTATTTGGGAAAACAAACAGCACCAAACCAAGCAATAACAAAAAAATACCCACAGCCATAAAGCCTATGATACTTGCATAAAACTGAGAAAAATCTTTTTTTACAATTTGCCACATAGTGGCGAAAGTAAGAGAATTTGAAGATTTTTGAATTTGAAGATTTATGAAATTAATTTTTTGAAAGCCAAGAAACTAGACTTAAAATGAGAAAGCACAATAATTTTTTGTAGATGGGTTATTTAGTTAAATTGCCAAAATTGTAATATTGCTTAATTCAAATTCATTGTTCGAAACCGAGCTTTTTGGAATGTCTTATGTAGGAATTAATTTTTGAATGGTTTTTTTTAAACAATTTGTTTAGGAAAACGTTTGAATTGATGTTTTATTGAATTTTTAATTTTTTTGTTTTACAAAAAATAACATATTTGTACTTGTGTATTTAATACACATTATTTTTTAAACGATTATATATGAAAAAGTTTTTACTTGGTATTTGTTTTATTATTTGTTTCCACAATTTTTTAAAATCTCAGAATATATTTAGTGGGGAACCTGTTCAAGTGGTTGGGCTAATGAATGGCTATAGTACTGCTACAGCTGCAAATTCTACTTTTCGTAGAGTATCAGTATCATCAGGAACACCAACTGATGGTAGAGGTCAGTGGTTTAAAACTTTTAATGCTCAATCGTCTGGTGGAGATGTTACAAATACGAATATGAATGGTGGCAGTGGTAATGGTTTTTTGTTTATTAGTGGTCCAAGCGGAAACCGGTTTCAAAACAAATGGGTATTTTCAGGAGTTGGTCAGGGTGTTGTTAATGCCATAAATGGAATTTCTGCATTCAATAGTGGAAACGATATGGGATTGAATATGTCTACTGCTGGTAGATATACTTTTGTATTTAGTGATGTGGGTTATACAGGAACAAATGCAAGATATTATGTTGGATATACTTCTTCTGCACCTGTAACAGTTAATAGAAGCAGTCAAACAGTAAATTTTAATC
>JBMLOQ010000013.1:7800-56019 GCA_049242885.1 Chitinophagaceae bacterium | reverse complement strand
TAAAACAAGCCTATAGTCCAAACGATAAGGATAAAGACATTGAAACTATAGTGCTTGAATTAGAAAAAATGTACGGCTATAGAAAGTAGAATTTAATTATTTCTCTTAAATATCATTACAACCTTACCTAAACAAGTTATTAAAAAGTAAAGAGATTTGGTATATCCCAAATCTCTTTACTTTTTTACTTATATGTTATAACTAAAACCAAAACCTATCTAACATTTGTAGGGCATGGCAAATCAATTTCTTTAGTTTTTTCTTTTTTACGTTTTACTGGATTTAAAATCACCAAACTATCTTCCATTCTTAAGCCTTTTCTAATACTTAAAGCAGGTGCAATATAGGATTGAATAGCATCTAATTTAGCAATATACAAGCTACGTCCATGTGTTCCTAGCACTATTTCATTTTCTCTTGTTTGTATTGCTATATCGTGAATTGGTACACTTACAGGCAAGCCATTTTTCCAAGCATTATAATTGTTTCCAATATTATGACTAACATATAAACCTCCATCTGTACCAATATAAATTAAACTGTCTTTTTTGTTGTCTTCTCGTAAAACATTTACTGGCTCAAGAGGCAAGTTACCACTAATATCTTTCCAAGTAATTCCAAAATCATCACTCACATATACATAAGGTGCAAAATCATCGAATCTATATCCATTAAGGGTTGCATACACTCTACCTTCTTTATGTTGAGAAGCAACTACTCTACTAACCCATAAATTTTTAGGAGGATTGGTTACGATAGTTTTTGTTTTTTTACCAACAGTTTGAGTTGTTGTAATATTTATAAATAATTGTTTCCAAGTATAACCACCATCTGTAGTTACATGCAAATTTCCATCATCAGTACCAGCATATACTAAACCAAATTTAAATGTACTTTCACTAATAGCTGTAATAGTTCCATAAGGCACATTACCTTCTTTTTTACCATTACTTAAATCGCTACTCATAGCAATTAATGTATCGCCTTTAACTAAACTTCTATAAAATCTATTTGCACCATAATACAAAACATCTTGATTGTGCTTACTTAATACTATTGGAGTTTGCCAATTGTAACGCAAAGGTTTTTCTCCAAGTTCATGTTCAGGTTGAATTCCTTTTACATCTGCTCTATTTGAGTTCATTCTATTTCTTCTATAATAGTTACCAAATTGCGAACCAGCATAAACTGTAACATTATCTCGTGTATCAACTTGAACTTGCATACCATCTCCACCACCAAGACTTTTGGCTGGCACATCATCAAGGCCTAAACCACTATTTGCAAATGGATTTCTTGGCAAAATACTAGGGGTGTACCAAACACCATTATCTTGTAATCCTCCATACACATTGTAAGGTTTTGCATCGTCTGTAGTTATGGCATAGAATTGCCCAACAGCCGGTGTATTGGCTTTAAACCAATTTTCACCATCATCATAAGTTATATTACATCCACCATCGTTACCATTTATTAAATGACTATCTTTTTTAGGATTTACCCAAAGTGCATGATGATCGGCATGTACATTATTTTTATCCATATTGCTAAAGTTTTTACCTCCGTCTTTAGATACTTGAGATGAAAAACCAAGAATAAAAACTTTATCAGCATTGGTATGTGATGTATAAATTTTTGCAAAATAATAGCCATAAGTACTATTGATGCTTATATGTTTAGTATGTGTTTTAAACCAAGTTTTACCAGCATCGTTGCTTCTATAAACTTCACAACCATAAATACCACTATTTTTAAATCCATCATCGCTATCCAAATATTCATCTAAAGAAGCTGGTGTAACTTTATTATTAGCTACCATTTCCTTTACCAGTTTTGCATTGTATTTTCTAGGGAAAAAATTCTTTTTTAAAAATGTATCAATCAAATTGTTATTCAACTTGGCAAACTCTTCTTTGCTCATGGTTTTAAACATCTCTTTTTTGTAGTTACTATCTACTTTAGCAATAGTTGTATCTGGCTGAGGCATATTGTTGTCTACAGTTGCATAAATAATATTTGGGTTTGCAGGAAAAACGGCAATTCCAATACGACCTATTTTATTGCCTTTCATAAAACCACTATTTGCAGTAGTGATATTGTTCCAAGTATTACCTCCATCTTCACTTTTATATATAGCACTAGCTTCACCACTTTCTACAAACTTCCAAGCTTTTCTGGTTTTTTGCCACATGGCTGCATACAATTCATTAGGGTTTTGGGGGTTAATATCCATATCAACACAACCAGTGCTATCATTCACAAATAATTGATGTTTCCAGCTACTGCCACCATCTTCAGTTTTATATACGCCACGCTCAGCATTATTTGTATATAAATGTCCCAATACAGCAACCCAAGCAATATTTTCATTAGTGGGATGAAGTTGAACTTTACCAATATGATGACTTTCGGGCAAGCCTAAATATTTCCAAGTTTTTCCTCCATCTATAGTTTTATACATTCCAGTTCCGGCATAGCTGCTTCGGCTACTATTAACTTCTCCTGTACCCAACCAAATGGTTCTTGTTTTGGATTTCCAATTCACTGCAAAATCACCAATTATTAGCACATCACTGCTGTCGAAAACAGGCTTAAAACTTAAACCATTGTTTATAGTATGCCATAAACCACCACTTGCATAAGCAACATAAAACTCTGTTGGATCGTCTGGGTTTGCTTCTACATCTACTACTCTACCACTCATTACAGTTGGCCCTATGTTTCTAAAACTAGTTTTGTAAGGAGACTGGTTTTGCAGTTTCTTTTTTTGAGAATAGCTTTTAAGGCGTTCTTCACCATTTGTAGCAACGGTTTGTGATAATAATTGTAATTGAAGTATTACAAAGGTTAGTAGCAAAAAATGTTTCATTAATAATGAGTTGAGCTGTAAATATATACAGATATTAAAAACAAAAAAGCCGATAAACAAGATTATCGGCCTTAAAAACTAATATTTTTTAAAGAGTAAATTAAGCAGTAGCAGCAGGTTTATTTACACTAGCAGTCCACTCCATGCTTATAGCACTTTTTTCTATTTTTAAATAGCTACCAGGGCTTACTTCTATTTGCAAAGTACCATCTTCGTTTACTTTATTTACAGTTGCATGAATACCTGCAAGCGTAACAATTTTATCGCCTTTAGATAACTTTTCTATAAAAAGCTTTTGTTCTTTTGCTTTTTTTGATTGAGGGCGAATCATAAATAACCAAAAAACTAAGAAAATTCCACCCATTAAAATAAGCTGAAAACTAACACTACCTTGAGGAGGAGCAGCTTGTAAAATAAAAATTGATTGTAACATTGTTATTATTTAAATTGATTGTTTACTTATTGGGTTGCAACTTAGGCATTACTACCTTATCAGTACTTTCGCAATTGGTAATTGTACCTGTAAATTTTAAGTTTCTATCTTTATCGTTAGTTGTGTTTGATGCTGCCATTATGGTTTTATTTACAACATCACAAAACTTTTTGCTATCAAAATTTGCCATTACATATCCTTCCTTTCCTGGCAAAATGGCCTCTTTGGTATATTCTGCCACTGTACATCCACAGCCAGGCCTTACATAAGTGAGCATTAATGGTTTTTTTCCAGTATTTAAACACCTAAACTTTACAGTTACTTTTTCACCTTGCTTAACTGTGCCAAAATTTATTAAAGTATCTAGCCATTGAATGGTGGTGTAATTTAAAGTATCACTTGTAGCTTTTTTTGCCTGAGCATCAAGTTTGGCATCGTTATCTGAACAAGACACTAATGTTAGCGTAATTATTAATCCAAAAAATAAATTTTTCATCTTTAATATTTTGAAGTAAAACTATAAGAATGAATTTTTAAATTGTACTTTGTTAATTTTTCCCTCTGCAAACAGCTCTTTTTGCAGGGTATCTAATAAACCATTTATAAATTGCCCACTTTGTGGTGTACTATATTCTTTTGCAATATCTATGTACTCATTTAGGGTAACTCTTGTAGGAATTGTTTCAAAATACAAAAATTCTGCAACACCTAATTTTAATAAAATCATATCAATTAAAGCAATTCTATCTGGGTCCCAATTCTTAAATTTGGGTGTAATGATGCTTAAAAGGTGTTCATTTTTCTCAATTACAGTGCTCATTAAATTTTTGGCAAAATTCCACTTATCATCACCAAGCATTTGGTGCATTCCTAGTTTTGAGGGTTTTGAAAAGAAGATTGAAATGATATTTTGAGCCATTTCAATATCATCATCCCAATTGCTAAACTTTTCTTCTGCTGATGCTGTAAAAACTTCGTTTGGTAAAACAACGTGGTTAAAAAGATAGTTTATAATGTCAATTTCCTTCTTTTTATCTCTGCTTTCTTCTTGTATATAATATTTATATTCTTCCGTTTCAATTAGTTGCAAATACATTTTACGAACCATTTCATTATCATCTGGAATGGTAATTTTTAATTCTTCAACTGCGGCTGTAAAAGATTTGTTTTCTAAAATTTGCCATAATAATTCGTTACCTGCAATTTTTGTATTTACGCTTAAATCTGCTTTAGTGGTAATATTTTTATTGGCTCTGTTTTTTGCATCTACTTCACAATATTGAGCAACTTCTACAATTGCTTGTAAAAGATAAATGATGAGTTCGCGTGTTTTTTGAAATTTTTTATCGAGAATTTGAATTTGCTTTGGTATAGAAATATCTTCTTGAGTATTATGCAATACATACAATTGCTGCATTACTTTTACCCTTATGTTTCGTCTACTAATCATTTAAACCTGCTTTTTTGGGCGGCGAAGATAAGGTTTTGAAGCTTGACTAAACTGAAGGTTTTTGAGCAGAACAGCAGTTAAACAAAATAAATTAGAATTTATGATGGCTTTTTGGGCGTTGAAGAATTTAAAACTAACCCAAATCTCTCATCCTATTTATATATTTTCCAATAATATCAAACTCAATATTTACAATACTTCCAACAACTAAGTTACTGATATTAGTATGATGGTATGTGTATGGAATAATGGCTACCGTAAAGCAATTTTGTGTTACATTAAAACAAGTAAGACTAGTTCCATTTACACAAATACTTCCTTTTTCTATAACCAATGAAGCAAATTTTTCATCAAACTCAAATTCAAATTCCCAACTACCATTTTTATCAATAATATTTTTGCAAATTGCTGTAGTATCTACATGCCCTTGTACAAAATGTCCATCTAATCTTCCATTAAAACTAAGGCATCTTTCTATATTTACTAAATCGTTCAGTTTCCAACTTTGCAAATTAGTTTTTTGTAATGTTTCTTCAATAGCAGTTACTTTATAAATGTTATTTTCTATAGCTTCTACAGTAAGGCAAACACCATTGTGAGCTATACTTTGATCAATTTTCAATTCGTTTGTAATACTAGTTTCCAACCAAAAGCTTTTATTAGTGCCATTAGATTCTAGTTGTTTTAAAGTGGCTAAAGTTTCAATTATTCCAGTAAACATATTTTGAATATTAAAATAAAAAATCCAACCACAAAATTGTGATTGGATTTTATAAATAGTTAAATTATTTTTTAATCTCTACTTGCAAAACGGCTAAGTAATTTCAAGATTTCTACATACAACCAAATCATAGTTGTAAGCAATCCAAAAGCACAATACCATTCCATGTTTTTTGACAAACCCATTTCGGCACCTTGCTCAATTCTTTCTAAGTCTAAAATTAAACTCATTGCGGCAAATGCAATAACAGCTATAGAAATTCCAATGCCCAACATGCTAGCATTACCCCAATTCATAAATGGTAAATTAAATCCAAAAAAGTAAGAAGCTATAAAATAAATTAGATAAAAAATACCTATACCGCCCATTCCTATTGTTACAATTGAACGAAACAATTTATTTGGACGAATAATTCTAAAGTTATACAATAAAAACATAGCAATTCCAACACCTAAAGTTAAGCCAACTGCAGTAGTTACAATGCCTGGCATTTTTTCGTTAAAACGCTCGTTAATAATAGCAGATAACCCTCCTATAAATAACCCTTCTAGTAGAGCATAAGCAGGTGCTGTATATTGTGCCCAATTGGGTTTAAAACTTGTAACTAAGCCCACACCCAATCCACCAAAAACACCAACCATTGTAAGTGTCATAGCCAAACTAGGATTATCGCCATAAAATAAACTCCAAGTACCTATAGCAGAACATGCCAAAAGTAACATCATAAAACCAAATTTGTTCATTGCTCCACGAACACTCATAACTCCTTGAACTTCTCCTTGCAAGGCAAGAGATTTATCAAAAAATTTTTCGCTAAGTGTAGGATTGCTTGATTGAAATAGTGACATAATTTTTAATTTTTTCAGTATTCAAATGTAAAAGAATTTAAACATCATAAAAAAACAAATTGTTAAAATTTGTTTTCCGTATCTCAATAAACAAAAAATCAATCAATATGTTGTTTTATAAATCAATTTATGCCTTTTTATCAAATACAAGCTACTCAAAAAATACCAGCAACCATGCAACAGGTTTGGGATTTTATGAGCAATCCTGCCAACCTACAAAAAATTACGCCAAGTTACATGGGTTTTACCATTACAAGCATTAGTGGAAATAAAGGAATGTATCCTGGTATGATAATTAGCTATAAAGTAAAACCTGTTTTAAATTTACCAATTACTTGGGTAACAGAGATTACTCATGTACAGCATTTAGAATTTTTTGTAGATGAGCAAAGGCTAGGACCATACAAAATGTGGCATCATCAACACAAAATTGAACCTATTGAAGGAGGTGTTTTAATGACAGATATTGTAACCTATATTCCACCCTTTGGTTTTTTAGGTGCCATTGCAAATACCCTTTTCATAAAAAACCAATTAACCGAAATTTTTGACTATCGAAAAAAAGCAGTAGAGGAAATTTTTGGTGTTTTATCTTAAAAAAACATGAAATAGTGGCTTAAATTCATAAAAAAACAATAGAGATTGTAAATATTTTATCAACAAACCCTCTTGTAATCACTATTTAACAATACTTTTTCATTATTCCCTTTATTTTGCGACACTTTTAAAAAGGTGCTAAATTTTTGGCACATAAAATTGTTGTTTATTAATGCAAAAGCTATACAAAATTTTTATAGTAGTTTTTTTTAGTGGAATATTCAATTCGGTAAATGCTCAAGATTTACCTCCAGATTCTACTGTAACTAATCTAGATGCTGATTTATTAAATATTTTCAATCAAAAACCTAGAAAATATAAAATCAATAAAATAACTGTTATTGGTAACAAATATTTTGATGAAACTTTGCTTGCTTCTATTGCCAATTTAAGCATTGGCGATGAAGTTGTAATACCAGGAGGGGATAATTTTAGCAAAGCCATCAATAAACTTTGGTCTCAAAATTACTTTAGTAATGTTGAAATTTATATTACTAAACTAGATGGGATACAAATTGACATTGAAGTGATTGTTACTGAAAGACCAAGATTAGCAAAATTTGATTTTGAAGGAGTATCAAAAAGCAATGCAGAAGACTTAAGATCCAAAGTAGGATTGGTTCCAGGAAGAATTCTTACAGAAAATACAAAACGAAATGCTATAGATGCTGTAAAGAAATTTTATGCAGAAAAAGGGTTTGAAAAATCATCAATAACAATCAAAATATCTGATGATACAACAATTTCAAATTCAGTTGACGTATTATTTGTGATAGATAAAGGACCCAAAATTAAAATTGATAACATAGCTTTTGAAGGAAACGAAGCCGTAAGCAACGTAAAACTTAAAAAGCAAATGAAAGATACTAAAGAGCAAGGCAGACTTACCATACACCCTCCTAAAAGTGCTGGTGGTTTTATAAAACCAAAACAATATGGGTTAAAAGAGTATGCAAAAGATTATGGCTACTTATCTTACAGCAAAACCAAACAATTATTAGAGCCTTATATAAAATTAAAACCATTTGCTTCTGCAAAATTTAATCAACAGAAATACGAAGATGATAAAGAAAATATCATCAATTATTATAATAGCATTGGTTATAGAGATGCCCTTATTCTAAAAGACACTACCTACTACACTTCTAAAAATGGAGTAGAGCGTTACAAAAACATTGATATAAAGCTAGAAGAAGGCAGAAAATATTACTTTGGAAATATCACTTGGAAAGGAAACACAAAATATAGCGATTCATTATTAACAGTAATTCTTGGCATTAAAAAAGGAGAAACTTATAACCTTGAAACTTTGAACAAGAAAATGGGCAAAGGTGGTGGCTCACCTGAAGGTGGTGATGTAAGTGGCTATTATATGGATGATGGTTATTTATTTTTTAATAGTAGCATTACTGAAACAAGCGTTTATAATGATACCATTGACCATGAAATTAGAATTAGTGAAGGCCCTCAAGCAACATGGAAAGAAGTTAAAATTGTAGGAAACGACAAAACAAAAGAACACGTAATTCGTCGTGAATTAAGAACTTTACCTGGAGAAAAATTTATAAGAACAGATGTTATTAGAAGTCAAAGAGAACTTTCTCAATTAAATTATTTCAACCCAGAAACAATCACTCCAGATATACAACCTAACCCAGAAGATGGAACTGTAAATGTAACCTGGAAATTAGAAGAAAAAAGTAGCGACCAACTAGAGCTTTCAGCAGGTTGGGGAGGTAACATTGGTCTTACAGGTACTTTAGGTATTACTTTTAATAACTTTTCATTAAAAAATATTTTTACTAAAAAAGCTTGGGATCCTTTACCAATGGGTGATGGGCAAAAACTTAGCCTTCGTGTACAAAGTAATGGACGAGCTTTTCGTAGTTTCAACTTTTCGTTTACTGAGCCTTGGCTAGGTGGTAAAAAAAGAAATCAATTTAGTGTATCTTATTACGATACAAAATTTGCAAATGCTTTTGATCCACTTACTGGTCAGGTTAGTGCTGATGCTGCAAATAGCAGTTATATACAAACCAGTGGTTTAGGTGTAAGTTTAGGTAAACAATTAAAATGGCCAGATGACTATTTTTCATTAATGGTTGGTGTAAACTTTACAAGGTACAAGCTTAAAAACTATTTTATTGACAGGGTAAATCTTCCTGGTTTCAACAATGGTTTTTCTCACAACCTTAATATAAAATTTACTTTACAACGAAATAGTGTTGATAATCCAATGTTTCCAAGAAGTGGTAGCACTTTTATGACAAGTTTACAACTTACGCCACCGTATTCATTGTTAAATAAAGATATAGTAAATCAAGATAACCCATACAAGTGGATTGAATACCACAAATGGCGTTTTAATGGAGAATGGTATGTACCACTTACAAAACCTGTAGGCGACGATAGAAAACAATTAATCTTAAAAGCTGCTGCAAAACTTGGTTTTGTGGGCAGGTATAACGAAAATTTACAAATTTCACCATTTGAGCGTTTTCAAGTAGGCGATGCTGGATTAACTAATCAATTTGCATTATTAGGTTTTGATATTATTGCACAACGTGGATACCCTGTTTATCAAAATTCAAACCCAAAAATCAATCCAGAACAACAAGGAGCAAGTCAATACTTTACCATTTTTAACAAATACGTTTTAGAGTTAAGATATCCATTAAGCCTAAACCCAAGTAGCACTATTTATGCACTTGGATTTTTAGAAGCAGCCAATGGATGGTACAGTATTAAAGATTACAACCCTTTTAAACTAAGAAGAAGTGTGGGAGTAGGTATGAGATTCTTTTTACCTATGTTTGGATTACTTGGTTTTGATTATGGCATAGGATTGGATAGATATACTCCAGGAGCAAGTTTAAGAGATATGAGTAGGTTTACATTTATGCTTGGATTTGAACCAGAATAAATATTGATGATTGGTTTATAGAGGTTAAGTTATTTGGATTTCCATTTAATTTTTAACTTCAATTAAATATTTGCATTTTTTTAAGAATTACTGGCATTAAAATAGCGTTAAATAATTTAAAATAATAATTATGAAAAAAATTCTTTTTTTGTTTGCACTAGCCTTTGTGGCATCATTTACACAAGCACAACGCTATGCAGTAATTGATACAAAGTATATTTTAGACAAATTACCTGAGTACAAAAGTGCAGATGGTAAAATGCAAGCTATTGCCAATCAATGGCAAAAAGAGCTAGATGATATGCAAAACGAGTTGGATAAAATGTACAAAAATTTTGAAGCAGAGCAATATATGCTAACTGAAGAATTAAAGAAAAAAAGAGAAGCAGAGCTATTTAATAAAGAAAAAGAATTAAGAGACCTACAAAAAAAACGTTTTGGTTTTGAAGGTGATTTGTTTAAAGAACGTCAAAGACTTGTAAAGCCAATTCAAGACAGAGTGTACAATGCCATTCAAAAAATTGCAGTAGAAAGAAGTTATGATTTTGTACTTGACAAAAGTGAAGGGATAACTGTTATATTTGCCGACCCAAAATTAGATAAAAGCGACGATGTATTAAAAATACTTCAGGCTACTAAATAAAAAAACAAATAAATAAAAACTAAAAACAAGGATTTAAAATGAAAAAAATGTTAATGGTTTGTGTTGCAGTTGCATTAAGCATTGTAACCATAAATAGTGCAAGTGCCCAAACTAAAATTGGTAGTTTTGATGAAGAAAGTTTACTTGGCCTAATGCCAGGAATTGGAAAAGTAGATACATTGTTAAGAAAATATGCAGCAGATTCTCTTGCTCCAAAAAGAGATTATGAAATGATGGAGCTTAAAAGAAAAGACAGCACTTTTAGAGCTGATAGTGCTAAACTTAGTGGATCTTTAAGAGAAATTATGCAAAAAGAAATTTCTCAACACTATTATATTGTTGCAAATTGGCAAGAAATAAGTAACGAAGCAATTGAAGGTAAAAAATCTGAATTATTAGCTCCATTTCGCCAAAAAATCTATGGTGTTTTAAATGAAATTATCACTAGCGAAAAATATACTTTAGTTTTAAAAAGTGAAAGTATTTTAACTATCCCTATTTGTGATAATTTATCTATAAAAACTGCTTATAGAATGAGGTTAAATTTACCTAAAGAAACTGAGGCAGCTTTTAAATCAGCAAATTGTGGTGGCGGTGCTTCTACTCCAGCTCCAAAATCAACACCAAGTGGACCAAAAAAATAATTAAAAATTAATTGAATAAAAAAAAAGAGAAGCAAAACGCTTCTCTTTTTTTATGCTATCCTTCGCTGGATAATTTAAAATCTATAACTTTTACTTGTACTGTGGAGTTACCATTCCACTCGTTAATATCTATAGTAAATACAACATCTAATGGACGATTCATTTCCATTAAATTAAATTTACTTGCCAAATTAAATCCAATGCCATTAATAGTTGTAGTTCCTTGTTGAATACTAAATTTTACATGTTTCTCCTTTACAATTTTTGAGAATCCTGTGTTATAAATTTTTCTTGCAACAAAAACTGGTCTCATATTCTCTGGCCCAAAAGGTTCCATTTGATTTAAAATATTGTAAAAAGATAAATTTATATCTTGTAACAAAATTTCACTATCAATAATAATTTCAGGAATTAATTGAGAAGGTAAAATGGTTTGCTCTACTATTTTTTCAAATGCATTAGAAAAAGCCTTTAGATTACTTTCATGTAATGTTAATCCAGCAGCTGCAAAATGTCCACCATAACCAATTAAGTACTCACGACAGGCATGTATAGCTTCGTACAAATTAAAGCCAGTAACGCTTCTAGCACTTCCTGCTAAATAATCTCCACTTTTTGTGAGTACAACTGTAGGTCTGTAATAATGTTCAATTAATCTACTAGCCACAATACCTACTACACCTTTGTGCCAATGTTCTCTAAAAACAACTGTTGTCTTATTTTTAAGGGTATCATTACTATTTTCTATAATGTGCAAAGCTTCTTCTGTTGTTTGCAAATCAGCCTCTTTTCTATCAGTATTATCAGTATGTAATAATTTGGCTATATCTATGGCCGTATTAAAATCTTTTTCAATAAACAATTGAACAGCTTTTTTTGCGTCATCCATCCTACCAGCAGCATTAATTCTTGGAGCAATTACAAATACTACATTGGAAATGGTCATTTTATTTTGGATAGCAGACAAGTGCATTAAAGCCTTAATTCCTGTGGATGGATTTTCGTTTATTTTTTGTAATCCATAAAAAGCTAAAATTCTATTTTCGTCAATTATTGGTACAATATCTGCTGCTATTGCGATGGCTGCCAAATCTAAATACTGAAGATAAGATTCACTTGGCAACTGTAAGGTTTCAGACAATGCCTGCATCAATTTAAAACCAACACCACATCCACACAATTCTTTAAAAGGGTAAGTACAATTTGGTTGTTTTGGATTTAATAATGCAACTGCATTTGGCAAAACATCATCGGGCATATGATGATCGCAAATTATAAAATCAATACCTAATGATTTGGCATAATCAATGAGTTCAACACTTTTAGTGCCACAATCAAGCGAAACAATTAAAGTAAAATTGTTTTCATGTGCAAAATCAATACCCAATTTACTTATACCATATCCTTCTTTATATCTATGAGGAATATAATAATCTACAGATGAATGTATTTGCCTAATAAACTGAAAAAAACTAGCAACACTTGTTGTTCCATCTACATCATAATCGCCATAGACTAGAATTTTCTCATTTGCAGCAAAAGCAACTTGCAATCTATTAACTGCCAACTTCATATCTTTCATCATCCAAGGACTATGCAATTGAGAAAGTTGGGGTCTAAAAAAATCTTTAGATTTATTAAAATCACTTATACCCCTTTGCACTAAAATATTGCAAATTGTTTTGGTGATTTTGAGCTCGTTAAATAAATTTAAAATTTGTTGCTCATTGCTTGGTAATAAGTTCCAGCGTTTTTGCATGCTAGTAGTTTCTATTAGTTGTAAAGTTTATCATTTCTTCTAAAGCATCTCTTACAGGCGATGATGGGTATAAAAGTAAAATATCCATTGCTTTTTGCCTAAAATATTGCATACGATTTTCAGCATAAAGTATGCCTCCTTGTTGATTAACTATTTGTATAACTGCTGCAACTTTATCTTTATTTCTGTTATGATTTTTAATTGTATTGATTATAAAAGCTTTATCATTACTAGAGCAATTATTTAGTGTATAAATTAATGGGAGTGTAAGCTTTTTTTCTTTAATATCATTGCCAGTTGGCTTACCAACATTTGCATCTCCATAATCAAATAAATCATCTTTTATTTGAAAAGCCATACCTGTATATTCTCCAAATAATTTTAAGTTATTTACATCCTTTTCATCAGAAAAAGTGGAGCAAGCACCTGCAGCACATGCTGATGCTAAAAGTGATGCTGTTTTTCCCTTTATGATGTTGTAATAAACATCCTCATCTAAATTAAGATTTCGTGATTTTTCTTGTTGCAACAATTCCCCTTCACTCATTTCTTTTACAGCAGTGGATAAAACTTCTAATACATCATAATCTTTATTCTCAAGGGATAATAATAAACCTTTAGACAATAAATAATCTCCTACCAAAACAGCGACTTTGTTTTTCCATAAAGCATTAATAGAAAAAAAACTTCGTCGCTCCAAGGCTTCGTCAACCACATCATCATGCACTAAAGTAGCTGTATGTAAAAGCTCAACTAGTGAAGCAGCACGATATGTTTTGGCATTAACTTCTCCTCCAAGCTTTGCACAAAGCAGTACAAAACGAGGCCTCATTTGCTTACCTTTACGTTTAACAATATAGTGCATTATTTTATCCAAAAGAGAAACTTTACTCTGTAAAGCTTTTCTAAATTCAGACTCAAATACAACGAGTTCATGTTCTAAAATTTTACCTGCAAGTATCATTTATTTTTAAAGTGTGGCAATATATAATTAAAAGTTGATTATTAATTTTTTGTAACTATGTTAGTTTTATTTGTTTTTTAAATTTTTTTTTAGGTTATTTGCACTTCAAATCCCCTTTAAGAATATATTTGTAAAAGTTTTATTAATTTCTAAATTGTAACCATGACATCTAAAAAGAATTTCTTTGCTGCATTTGTAACACTTTTAAGTGTTCAATTTGCTAACGCACAATCCACAAACTGGGGTTGGGATTGGAAAGACAGCTCAAAAGTAGCTGTAAAAAATTTACCCCAATATAACGAGTTTATAAATAACGCTATGCCTTATCCTGCACGCCCAAGAGACAAATGGGAAATAGGAATAGGCTTAGGTACAGTTGCTCAAGTGAATGATACAAAAGCTGATGATGGTTTAGGCTTAGCTCTAAATTTAAATGCCAGAAAATCATTAAGTCATGTTTTTGCCATTCGCCCTTATGTTTCTTATTACAAAACATCTGGCAAAGGTGATCCTGCAGGAACTCCTCCAGTTGCAGGCAACACAACAAGAAACGATTTTAGAAATACATCAATACATTTTGGTGCTGATGCGATTATTTCTTTAAATACTATTCGCTCTTACAAAGGAAATCCAAAAGCAAATATTTATGCTTTAATTGGCCCTGCATTGATATTATCTTCTACTGAAAGAAAAAATAACACCACAGGTAATTTTGAAACATTTTATGTACCAGGAGATGGTAACTTAATTACTACTTTTGGTGATAAAAATGCAGCTGGTATTGGCAAAAATACATTAGGTGCTGGCTTAAACGTTGGTGGTGGAATAGCATTTAAAGTAAATGACAACTTTAACTTAGGGGTTGAGTTAAAAAGTACACTAACTAATAATGATTACTATGACGCTTTCACATCTACAGCTAGTAATTCATTCGACCATTTTAACGCTCTATTTTTAAAAGCAAATATTAATCTTGGTAATAGTGCTAAAAGAGTACAACCATTATGGTGGATTAATCCAAACAACTATGTGTACAATGAGTTAAATGCTCCTCAACACATGAAAATGAAAAAACCAGTGTTAGATGATGCTGATAAAGATGGTATTGCTGATCAATTTGATCTTGAGCCAAATAGCCCAGCAGGTGCTGATGTAGATGCTCATGGCAGAGCTGTAGATACTGATGGAGATGGTATCCCAGATTTTAAAGACAAAGAAAAATTAACACAACAACGTTGCTTCCCAGTAAACAATGAAGGTGTTGGTACTTGCCCTCCAGATGCTTGTTGCACTGAAAGCAAAGAAAAAATTAGTGAATTACAAAAATTAATTGAATCTGCTAAATTTACAAGTACTTCAGTTGCTGAGTGTTCAATCACTAGTTTGCCAAGCATTAGCTTTAAATCTGGTGGAGCAAAATTAAACAGAGAAAGCATGAGTTTGTTAGATGCAGTTGCTGTGCAAATGCGTAACAATCCAAGTTGTAAAGTAAAAGTTTTAGGTCACCCTGAATCTAATAAATCTTCTCAACAAAAAGCTTACGACAGAGTTGAAGCAATCATCAAATATTTAGTTGAAAAACAAGGTATTGCAGAAAGCCGTTTCATTTTTGCTTATGAAGGTGGAAATGGTGATTCTAATACTGTTGATTTAATGGGAACTACAGAAGAAGGTCCTAATACAGTACCTGCTCCTCACCCACAATTAAAAGGAAAACAAAACTATTAATAGTTATAAATTTTAATTAAAAGCAAAAGTCTCAGTGAGTAACTGAGACTTTTGCTTTTAATTAACGTTCTATTTTCAATTATTATAAATTAAATTACATTAATTTGTTGCTAAACATTATTTTTGCACACTTTTATGAAGAAAGGATTACTTTATTTGGGCTTTATCATTTTACTTTCATCTTGCTTTTTTAGAAAATCTGAGTTTAAAAGAGAAAAAAGTAGCAAGTTTACTCAAGTTTTTAAAAGTACAGACAATGAGTATAGATACAAAATGGCTGAGCAGTTCTATGCAACAAAAAAATATAGCTATGCACTGCAACTTTTTGAAGATTTGTTTCCCTATGTAAAAGGCACAGACAGATACGAAGATTTGTATTTCAAATGTGCTTATTGCTATTACTACACAAAAGATTATTTAAATGCTGAAAACTTTTTTAAATCTTTTGTAGAAACATTCCCATCAAGCAAAAGGGCTGAGGAAAGTGATTATATGAGAGCTTACTGCTACTATAAACAATCACCAAAAGTAGATTTAGATCAAACAGCTACAACAAAAGCAATGATTTTGATGCAATCTTATTTAAACACACATCCAGGTTCGCCTAGAAGTAAAGAAGCCAATGAAATTATTGATTTATGTAGAGAAAAGATTGAAGTAAAAGAATTTAAATCTGCTGAATTGTATTATAATCTTGGATTTTTTCGTGCATCTGCAATTGCTTTTAATTCAGTATCAGAAAACTTTCCTGATAGCAAAAAAGCAGATGAATATAAATTACTTATCATAAAATCTTACTATAACTTTGCTGATCAAAGTATAGAAACAAAACAAGAAGAACGTTTTAATAAAGTTATAACTGAATGTACAGAATTTACAGAAAGGTTTAACGATAGTAAACTATTAGATCAAGTATTAAAATACAAAACACAAGCATTAAATAATATAAAAAAACTAAAAGATAATGAGCAAATTAAGAAGGCAAATTAATGCCAATACACCTAGTGTAGTTGAAACTAAAAATTTGGCTGATATAAAAGCTGTAACTGGTAATTTGTACGAATCTATTGCCATTATTGCACGTAGAGCAAACCAAATAAATGTAACTCTTAAAGAAGAATTACACAATAAATTGGAAGAGTTTGCTAGCCATACAGATAGTTTAGAAGAAATTCATGAAAACAAAGAACAAATTGAAATTTCAAGAGCTTATGAGCGTATGCCAAACCCTGCAATTATGGCTACCAAAGAGTTTGACGAAAATAAAATTTACTATCGCAAAAATTTAGATACTGATTTATTTAGATAATAAAAAAGTTTAACTTTCAAACGGCAGTTGAAAAACTGTCGTTTTTTATTTTTAAATATGCTAGCAAATAAAAAAATACTTATTGGCGTTACAGCAAGCATTGCAGCTTATAAAATTATATTATTGGTAAGGTTACTAGTTAAACAAAATGCTATTGTAAAAGTAGTAATGACACCAAATAGTAAAGATTTTGTTTCACCTTTAGTATTAAGTACACTATCTAAAAACAATGTAGTTATTGAGCTTTCAAACGAAAATACTTGGGCAAACCATGTAAATCTAGGAAGATGGGCTGATGTGTTTGTAATTGCTCCACTAAGCTGCAATACACTAGCCAAAATGGCCTGTGGAATATGTGATAATTTATTACTTGCGGTTTATTTATCTGCTACTTGCCCAGTTATTGTTGCACCAGCAATGGATGAAGATATGTGGCATCATCCAACTACCAAGAACAATTTAAAACTTTTAGAAAGTTATGGCAACAAAATTATTAAAGTAAATAAAGGTGAACTTGCTAGTGGATTGTTTGGAGAAGGAAGAATGGCTGAACCTGAGGAAATAATTGAATTTATCACATCAAATTTTTTTAGAAGTAGTTTATTACAAAACAAAAAAGTTTTAATTACAGCAGGCCCTACTTACGAATCAATTGACCCAGTAAGATTTATTGGCAATCATTCTTCAGGCAAAATGGGTTTTGCAATAGCAAATTCATTTTATGAATCTGGAGCCGAAGTAACCATAGTATCTGGTCCAACAAATCAAAAAGCAAAATATGCTGAGATTGATATAAAAAATGTAACTAGTAGCCAAGAAATGTTTGATACAACTACTTTTATTGCAAAAGATTTTGATATTGTAGTAATGAGTGCAGCTGTTGCAGATTATACTCCAGTTCAAGTTTCAAACAAAAAAATCAAAAAACAAGAAGGAAACTTCACTATAGAACTTACAAAAACTAAAGATATTTTACATTATTTGGGGCAAAACAAAAAACAACATCAAATTTTAATAGGTTTTGCACTAGAAACTAATAATGAATTAGAATTTGCCAAAAATAAATTAGAAACCAAAAATGCTGATGCCATTATTTTAAATTCTTTCAACCCAAACAATCAAGTTTTTGGAGCTGATAAAAACCAAATTACAATTTTGAAAAAAGGAGGAGAAACAACTACTTTTGATACCAAATCAAAAGATGATGTAGCAAAAGACATTGTAAATTTCATTTATAATGCTTTTGTACAAAATCAATAAAACATAAGCAAATAAAATGTTTACAAAAAAAAATATATCAAAATTACTGTTAACCATTAGCTTAACATTAATTGTTGTTAGCAATACTGTAGCACAAGAGTTTAATGCAAAAGTTACTGTAAATGCTCAAAGAATAAATACAACTGTTGATAGAAAAATATTCACAACTTTACAAACACAACTAACCAATTTTTTAAATACTAGAAAATGGAGCGGTGATGCATTTAAACAAAACGAAAAAATTGATTGTCAATTTTTATTAAACTTAGAAAGTGTAACTGATCAATTTTTTTACAAAGGACAATTAATTGTGCAATCTGCTCGTCCAGTTTTTAATAGCACTTATCAGGCAGCTTTAGTAAATTTTCAGGATGTAGATATTGCCTTTAAATATGTTGAGTTTCAACCTATGGAATTTAACGAAAACAGAGTACAAGGCAGCGACCCTTTAGTAGGAAATTTAACTGCTGTTTTTGCTTTTTATGCTAATTTAATATTAGGGTTAAACTATGACAGTTTTGCTCCAAAAGGTGGCGAAAAATTTTATCAAAAAGCATTAAACATCGTAAATAATGCTCCTGAAGGGCAAGGCATAACTGGCTGGCGAGTTTTTGATGGTTTAAGAAATAGATATTGGATTAGTGAAAACTTAAGCAATAGTCGTAATAATATTTTACACGATGTAGTTTACGCCTATTACAGAAGTGGTTTAGATAAAATGGTTGAAAATGAAAAAGAAGCAAGAAGCAATTTATTACAATGCCTCAACCAATTAAAAGCGTTTAATACAGAAAATCCTAATAGCATGTTTGTTCAATTTTTTATGCAAACAAAGGCACAAGAACTAATTGGATTTTTTAAAAAATCTACCCCAGAAGAGCAAAAGCAAGCCAAAGCAATATTAAGTGTGCTTGATGCCCAAAATAGTGGGATGTATAACGAAGAAATTAAATAACACTATTTGAAAAAGTTGCAATTATATTTTATAGTATTTACGAGTTTATCATTAATAAGCTGCGTAAATGATTCTAAAAAAATCCCAGTAAACACTATGAAAAAAATAGTTTGGGATTTACAAATTGCAAATGAGTTTGTATTGGAATTAAAAGTAAAAGATTCGTCTGTAGATGTTTCAAAAAAAACAGATTCCATTTTTAATTCCATCATGTTTACTTACGGTATTGATAAAAAAATATTTCTCGAAAACTATAGAGTATATGAGCAAAATCCACAAAAATTAGCAGAGTTAATAGATAGCACATCTAATTATTCAATTAAAAAAAGAGATACCATTGTGAATAATATTCTACCATCCTCAGCACTACCAAAAAAATAACAAATGAACAAAGTTTTTGAAAATGCTACTAAAGCAATTTATGACATTAAAGATGGTGATACTTTAATGCTAGGAGGTTTTGGACTTAATGGAATTCCTGAGAATTGCATTGCAGCACTGGTAGAAAAACAAATAAAAAATCTTACTTGTATTTCAAACAATGCTGGTGTTGATGACTTTGGTTTGGGATTATTACTACAAACAAAACAAATAAAAAAAATGATGAGTAGCTATGTAGGCGAAAATGCAGAATTTGAACGTCAACTACTTAGCGGCGAACTCGAAGTTGATTTAATACCACAAGGCACTTTAGCTACAAGAATTCAAATGGCAGGTATGGGCATTCCAGCATTTTATACTCCCGCTGGCTTTGGAACTGAAATTGCAGAAGGAAAAGAATCAAAAGAATTTAATGGAAAAATGCATCTTTTAGAATATGCTTTGCATGCAAATTTTGCTTTAGTAAAAGCTTGGAAAGGCGATACTTTGGGCAATTTGGTTTTTAAAGGCAGTACAAGAAATTTTAGCACAAGTATGGCAAAAGCAGGACATATTACAATTGCAGAAGTAGAACATTTAGTACAACCTGGTGAAATAAATCCAGAAGATGTAGATGTTGCAGGTGTTTATGTGCATAGAATTTTTGAAGGTAAAAATTATGAAAAACGTATAGAACGTAAAACAGTACAACTAATAAAATAATATGATAAGCAAACTTCGTTTTATTGGAATTAGTGTATTGGTATTGTTTTTAATTATTACTTGTATTGGTTTATTATTTCCATCTAGTGTTATAGTTTCTAGAGCAGTAAACATTCCTTCTGAAAAAAAGAAAATTGAAACCTTTACCCACAACATAAATAATTGGAGTAAATGGGTGCAAGGTGCTACGAATATTAATGTGAAAAATGATGCAGCAGCACAATTAAATAATACTTCAATTACAATAACCAGTAAAACAGACTCCAATATAGTAAGCCTTTGGAAAGATAGTAAAGGCAAATCACAAACATCTACCATAAATTTGTATAATCAAAAAGATGTTACTATTGTACAGTGGCAATTTGAAGAAAAATTTAGCTGGTATCCATGGCAACGATTAAGTAGTATGTTTAATGAAAAGATGCTTGGGCCTGTAATGGAAGTGAGTTTAGATTCCTTAAAGTCATTAGTAATTAGACAATGATAATTTGCCCAAATATGAGTAAATAATAAAAAATTTTGCTACTTTAACAGTATTGAAAATTAAGAACAGAAATATTAAATTAGAAATAACAAAGCATGTCTCAAGAAAATAAAAAACCAATTATTGGATTTAGTTGTGGCGACCTCAATGGTATTGGACTAGAAATAATAATAAAGTCACTAAGCAACAATGAAATTTTTGAGTTATTCACTCCAATTGTTTTTGCTAACAGCAAATCTTTGAATTTTTATAGAAGAACACTGCCCGAAACTAATTTAAGTTACAACAACATTAAAGATTTCACTAAAATCAGCCATAAACAAATTAATATATTTAATTGCTGGGAAGAAGAAATACAAATAACACCTGGCACCCTAAATGAAATTGGAGGAAAATATGCTTTAATATCATTACAAGCTGCAACACAAGCTTTAAAAGATAAACAAATTGATGCACTAGTAACAGCACCTATTCATAAAAAAAACATTCAAAGCAATAGTTTTAATTATAGTGGACATACTCCTTTTTTGAAAGATACATTTCAAGCAAAAGATGTTTTAATGTTTATGATTGCTGACAATATGAAAGTTGGTGTTGTAACAGAGCATTTACCAGTTGCAAAAGTTGCAGAAAACATTACTAAAGAAGCCATACTAAGCAAACTACATATTATGAACCAAAGCTTAAAACAAGACTTTGGCATAGATAAACCAAAAATTGCTGTATTAGGCTTAAACCCTCATGCTGGCGATGAAGGATTAATTGGTAAAGAAGAAGAAACTATTTTAAAACCTGCTATTAAAGAAGCAAAACAAAATATGTTAGTGTTTGGACCATATAGTGCCGATGCATTTTTTGCTAGAGGAAGCTACGAAAAATTTGATGGCGTTTTAGCTATGTATCATGATCAAGGTTTAATACCATTTAAATCATTAGCTATTGGCGAAGGGGTAAACTACACTGCAGGATTACAAGCCATAAGAACAAGCCCAGACCATGGAACTGCATTTGACATTGCTGGTAAGGGTATTGCTAATCATGCATCTTTATTGGAAGCCATTTTTATGGCAATTGATATTGTAAAAACCAAACAAGGGTTTCACGAAAACAGAGCAAATCCTTTAAAGAAAATTAGTGCAAAAATGTTTGCAAATGCTAAAGACGAATAAGCTATTTATTTAACTTGTAAATACTGTTGCAAATCTTTTACGTATTGCTCAAAACACTCAATACCTTTTGCTGTAATATTCAATGTTGTAAGCGGATAATTATCTTTAAATTCTTTTTTCACATCTATATAGCCTACATCTTTTAGCTTTTGTACTTGTACACTTAAATTGCCAGCTGTGGCGTTAGTTTTCTCTTTGATAAAAGTAAACTCAGCCTCCTTTACACTTATTAGCAAACTCATTACTGATAAGCGAAGTTGTGAATGTAATATAGGATCGAGTTCTTTAAACATGTTAATTGATTAATTAGTTTAGCAAGGCAATCCTTTTTTAAATCTATTTCTCAATATAAGACCAGGAATTAACCAGTTAAAAATGCCTGCAATTCCATTAAACAACATATCATATTTTACCTGAGTAAACAATGAGGCAATAAACAAAGCATAACATAAAATAGCACCATACAACATGGGCTTAAACTTTTTTACTAACCCAGTAACCAAGGTAGGGAAAGCATACACCAACAATAACAAAGAACTTTGACTAAATACTTGTGGGTGATAGATTTTTATTTCTCCAGAAGCTATATTTTTCTCTAATAACTCTTTACCAACAGATTTAAAAATTTGTTCAGTTGCCCCAGGAACGATATTGCCATAAGCAACTACTCCAAAAATAGTAATACCATACACTATCCAAACTGCATTTAAAGCTTCTTGTTGGTGAGTTTTTACTTTTATATCTCTACTTTCTTTTAATGCTAAATAAATTTGTGGAATTATTGCCAATAGTGTTAAAAACCAAACATCAAACCAACCGGTATTTATTTCATATTCAAATTTAAAAAAGCTAAACAATCCACAAAAGCCAACAACTGCTCCCCACATTATAGCACTCGTACCACGCTCGTGGAAATTACCCTTTGCCTTTTGTATCATGGTTGCTATTAAATCTAAACTCTCTTTTTCCGTAAGCATTTTTTCTTGACTCATTTTTTTTAAATTAGATTTTTCTATATTAATTATTTAAGCCAGACTTTTTTTTCAATAAATAACCTGGAATTATCCAAGTTGTAACCATGGCTAATGCTAACAGTAACAATACTTCTAAAGAAGAAACAAAAGTTGCAACTACAGCTATTATCCAGCAACAAATTGCACCAAATTTTAATGGATTAAACCTCATTATTACACCACATAAAAAAGTTGGTATTCCATACATTACAAAAACAATAGGAAAAGCAAGATGCCAAATATTGGTTTTACCTAGTATAAACGAAACAAGCATCATACTTATACCAAAAACAATCCAAGCGTACTTAATTAGTTCATCAGTATAAGTTATAGCTAAAACTTTTTTTTCTTGTTTTGCTAAAAATATAAATTGAACAACTACAGCAATAATTGTAGAAAACCAAATCCACTCTGGATGATTTATAAAACTTATTTTAAACTTTAATACAGCATATTGTACTAATGCACAAATAAATACTACCCATCCCCAAAGCAAGTACAAAAAACCATTTTCAGCAAACTTATTTTGAGCCTTATTAATCATGCCTTGTATAAGCTGCAGGCTTTCTTGTGGGCTAAATTCTTTTTCCATTTAAAATATTTTTATACTCTAGTGTAATAATACAAATATCCAATTTTTAATAACACTGTTTGCACTATAACTTAGTGATAGCAATTAAATTTCTTCATTTAAATAAAGCATTAATCAATCTAAAACTATTTTACATCTTTACTTATAGCGTAAATATCATTGCTTTTAAAGTAATCCTGCCAATTATAATCTTTATAAAAGCTAAAATCTTCTTTACTCATTTTATGACAACTCATACATAAATTTCCCGAGTTATTTATGATTACGTTATCGATACCTTTTTGATTCTTTGCCAAAAAAATTGTTGTATTTTTTTCAGCATTTAAAATTCTATTTTCCAATACATCTTTAAAAACCCAAGTACTGAAATTAGGTGATGCTTTTGCTAATTCATATATTTTTTTGGCAAGGTTGTAATCACCCGTTTTTGTAATCATATCTCCCATGTGAAGAAAATAACCTTCTATGTTGTGAGGGGCAATCCAACTGTTGTAACAAGCTCTATCTTTTCCTAAATTTTTATGGTTGTACTCTGCATTTATGAAAGACTGAATTTTTGGATCAGCTCTATCAATAGTTGTAGTATAACAATCTTCCAAAGTAGTCCATTGCCAGTCTAATGCTTTTTGGAAAAATTTACTATCTGGCTTACCGCTCGAAAAAGTAACGCCAATAGTAAACTTATTAAACTCTGGCCATTCTTTAATTGACTTAAGTCCTTTAAAATAACCTTTTCGTTGCAACTTGCTCGACCCTGAAATACTTCCATAAGCCATTTGGGCATCAGATAAAAAGCCAAGTATTCTTGCATCATTAGGGTTTAAATCGTAAGCTTTAGTAAAATACTTATAAGCTAAGCCTGCATGGTCTTTTACATTTGGACGAACATTTGGAATCCTTTGCCATTCTGATAAACCCCACATATGTGCAAAACCCAAATGTGCATTTGCAACTAAATCATTAGAATCTAATGTTAACTGACGCTCTAACTTTTTGATGATACTATCTAGGTTTGAAATATTTCCTTCATGAAACTGCTCCCAAAAGTATTTATTTTCATCAATATTTAGATTGCTATAAATTTTATCAGGATTAGTTTTAAAATACTTTGACGAAGTACAAGCAAACACAGAAACCATTATACCTAATAACACTAAACACTTTTTCATTTATTAATATTTTTATTAAATAAAGTCACCCAATTAATTTAGTGAAACCAAGAAGCACTTTTTCTACTTTAATTTTTATCATTTAAATTAAAAAGGATAAAAAATTATGTATTCTCAGAAATTTTTGAAAACTAAACTGCATAAGTAGGCACGTACTTATACAGTTTAGTTAAACTAGTTTAGTTACAACTTTTCATTTGTGCATCTAATACTTCTTTACCCCAAAAAGGATGCAATTGGCTAGCAGGTTTAAATGCTGCAAATAATTCGTTTGCTTTATCTGCAATAGATTTTGCAACCTTACATCCACCACCAAAATTTTCAGGCGTATTTTTCTTAGATAATGCTTCTAACATATATGGTCTTGGATTAGTTGCATCAGCTGCTTTTGCTTTTGCAATAGCCTCTGATGAAGCCTGACCATATTGCATCCAACGTTCCATTGGATTAACTAACATTTTTGCTGTAGCAATCATACTCTTTACACAAAGTATTTCACTATTATTTGGTTCAATAGCTTCGGCTTTAGCTAAAATAGCTGCTGCTTCATCTGCTAATTTATCAATCGCAACGCCTTGTGTTTGCATGGCTTTATTAGTTTTAATTAAAGCTGCATAATAAAAAGGTAGCCATTGTGTTTTTTCGGCATCACCAATACGTTCAAATTTTGCTGCCAAAGCATCTAACTCTTCAGGAGTTTTTGCTGTACCATATTGTTGCAAAGTTGCACCCATTGCACCATAATATTTTTCACTTTGTGCAAAGCTAGAAAATGTTGTAGCCACTGCTACTGCTAAAACTAAGATTACTTTTTTCATGTTATTTGTTTTTTGAGATTAATGTGCAACAAATGCACAATTTTATTTATTAATTTTTTATTTGAATATTTACTGAAAATGTTTATTGACCATTTTTTAATTTATTAAACTCATCTTCTACACTAAACAATTTGTTGTTTGAGTAAGCATCTAGGTAATGAAAAGCCAATCCAATGCCCCAGCCTCCTAATGTCCAAATTGGCCAAAAATATCTTGTACTTGTAAAAAACCATGTTCCAATTAAGAAACAGTTTACAATTAAATAAACAAGCAAATGTTGTTTAAACTCGGCTCTTTTAGTTGCTTTTTCCCAAAGCAATTTGTCGGTGATTGATAAATTTTCTGTGTTCATGATTACTAATTTTAAGATTTATTATTATAAGTTATTATTAATGGCATCTTGTGTTCTATCTGTTCCCCAACTTATAAAACAACCTAAGAAAAAGAATTGTGGAGCAGGAGGATTAATAGCTTGTTTAACACTACCATTAAAATTATAGTTGTAGCCAAACACTTGATTTTGATTTAAAACATTGGTTATACTAGCTACTAAAACTATAAAAGATTTTGTGTTTTGCTTACCCAAATTAGGCAAATAGTTTAAACTAAATGCTAGGCTATTGAATGGTATAGTTTTGCCTTCATCTTTAATTTGCATTTGCCCAGCATTTTGTTGTAAAAAATAATAAGGTCTTCCTGTTGCCCAGCTATAGGTGAAATTAAAACCAGTTTTCCATTTTGTAACAAATCTTTTAGCCACTAAACTTGCAGTATGATTTGCAGCAAAACTTGGTTGCAATTGATTAGGAAAATTTAAGAAATCTCTTTTTGTATCTAAGTAGCTATAACTAAACCAGTAGTCTAAATTTTTAACTGTTTTTCTATCTCTCCAAAACAATTCAATACCTTGGGCAAATCCACTACCGTTATTGTTGTATGTAGGAAAACTCTTTACTAAGTTTTCGTATTTTTTATAAAATCCTTCCACCCTAAAAGTATAATCTGCATTACTTTTTATATAATTTATTTGATAGTGTGTTGCCTTCATATAGCCTAAAGAATTTGTAGATTGTTGCAACCATTGGTTCTCTGGTTTTTGATAAAAATCTCCATAAGCTATACTCATTTGAGCATCTTTGCCAGCTTTATATGCAAAACTAATTCTAGGTGCAACATTCCATTTATTAATAATGGTAGAATACTCAGAACGCAAACCCACTTTTGCTGCTAAATTATTAGTTATGGTTAAGTCAGCTTCGGCAAAACCAGCAGTTAAATTATCTTTTAAAATACTAGTAAAACTATTGTTAATTAAACTATTTACATTATTGTACCAATGCTCACCTCCAAAACGTAATACACTTATTCCGCTTAACCTTTTTTCCATTACTAACCTGCCTTGTACAGTATTGGTTTTATTATAAAAAGTAAAATTATTATTATCAATGTGAGATACCCCTGTAGTAACTTTTACATTATTAAGGTTCACTATATCTTGTGCTAAATCATCCAAATTATAAGCATAACTAAAAGCAACTTGCATTTTCCAACCATTTCCTAAATTTTCTTTCCAGTTTAAATTATTATACCAATTAAGATTGCTTAATCCAAATGAATTTTTTAAAGATGCATCATCAATATTTGGTCGTCTCAGTCCTAATTTATTAGTTGCAAATGTGGTGTAGTATTTAACCATCCCTCCTCTTTTAGTTTTAAATCTAAAGTTAGCATCGCTATTAAATATTTGAGGTACTTTAAAAAAATCGGGGGTTTGTTTTACAGCTTTAAAATACAAACTTAAATCGGTATAACTTGCATTAACGCCATAACTACTTTTTTTATTTTTTGCTAAATGTTGAAATCCTGCACCAAGAAATAATGCAGAAAAAGATGCATCAACTTGGCTACGTTCGGGCAAGTCTATACTCTCTAAAATTAAAGCACTACTTAATGCTTGTCCATACAAAGCACTATAACCACCAGTGCTAAATATTGTTCCCTTAAATAACGAAGGAGAAAAACGACCACGTGTAGCAATATCTTGAGCTCCACTAAAAAATGGATTGTTTACATAAGTACCATCAATAAACTGCTTAGTTTCGTAACCAGCCCCACCACGAACAAACAAACCCTCTTGCTCCCCAATTTGTTGTGCACCTGGCAAGGTTTTTACAGCACTAGTAATGTCTGCATTGGCATTAGCTGTGGTATACACATCCAAACTACTTAGTACAGTGGCTGCACGTTTTTTATCGCCTGCTGCAAAACTTCCTGCACTTACAACAACTGCTTTAAGTTCGCTAACTTCTTCCTTTAGTCTAAAATTAAAATTAATTGGGGCTTTATCTATGTTAATTGAAATTGTAACAGTTGTATAGTCTGTAAGTTTCGCTTCTAAATCAAATTTACCTTTTTCAGTAGTAGTAAACTTAAAATTGCCAGCACTATCGCTAATTGTGCCATCATAAGTATCTTTTAAAGAAATTACTACTCCTTTTAAAGCTTTACCCTTTAAAGTTTTTGTAGTACCACTAATTACAACTTGAGCATTTACAATAAATGAAATAAAAAACAAACTAAGTGCAAAAGATAGCTTCATGATTTTTTGATATTGTTCCATTTTTTTGATTTTAATCCTTCAGTGGGTAATATTAATAATATTTTTTTTCTCTAAAATTTGAATTGATAATATATCATTTCTTATTTGCTGATGCAAACATAGAGTAGTTTATTTTATAAACCAAATTATTTTATAAATTTTTTTATTAGACATAAAAGACTTCTATACATCCTAAAAATTTATAGATTTTGGAGAAATAATTTTAATCCTTTAAGCTTGGGTTCATCCAAAATATAAGAGATATTTTTGGTGTAATACGTTTTCAAATCATAATATGGGCAAGGATTTTGGGCAATTACTGCTTCCAAATTCATCAAACCCAAACCGTTAGCTTTGTTAAAATCAGCAATAAAACTCTCAGAAATTTTTTTATTTGCTACCCAAGCAGCAAACACAAAAGGCAAATTGGTATACTTAATCCAGGCGGTAGCCAAATCTGTTACAAATTCAAATTTTGGAAGCATTTGCAAAGCCCTATCTCCTATTACAACTGCTGCTGTAGTATTGCTTATTTGATTAATAAAATCTTCATTAGCTGGCACAAAATTTATAGGCTGTTTAAAATAATGCTCCATCAAAATCTTAGTTAATGCAACAGAAGTTCTACTTTGATAATCGAGAATTATAGTCTTTACCTCACTTAAAGGAACTCTACTAAAAATAGCAACACTTGCAACAGATTGAGTAGCACCTATACAATAATCACTAATTATAAAATGATCATCCATTTTGGGAATTATTGCAACAGGTACAAGCCCAATATCTATTTTATTGGTAAGTAATAGCTTTGCTACTTTGGCTGGATAATCTTGCAACAATTGAATTTGCTGTGCAATAGGTTGATGCTGCAAACCATACAATAATGGTTTTGTATTTAAATAATTTACAGCACCAATTTTATACATATCCAAATATTTTGGCAAATGTATTGCATGATGATAACTAATTAATGAAACTGAACAAATAGGGCTACAATAATTTTTAACTATAAAACGTTTACTTATTACACAGAAAGTAATTATACCAAAAACAGATATTTGATAATACTAATTGCTACACTCAAAGCAATTCGAAATATTATAATTTTACTAAAATAATTGTATAGATTAGTGAAAATTAGTGAAATTCGTGTCAAACAAAACACACTATAAAGCAAAAAATGAAAGCAATTCTACAGAATATATCAAAAGCTATAAGTCATTTAGTTTATCCTGCTTTGTGCCAAGGCTGTGGCACAGACGTATTAAATGAAAGTTGTATTTGTAGCCAATGTTACTCAACTCTACCATTCACCAATTACACCCTTAACAATGAAAATCCTGTTGCAAAAATATTTTACGGAAGATCGAAAATTGAAACTGCTACCAGTTTACTGTACTTTACAAAAAACTCTTTAGTGCAATATTTGATTACTCAATTAAAATACAAAAACAACCAAAATGTTGGCATTTACTTGGGCGAGTTATTAGGTTTTGCATTGCTGAAGCAAGAAAACTTTAATTCAATAGATGCTCTAATACCCTTGCCATTAAGCAAACAAAAACAATTTAAAAGAGGCTACAATCAAGCAGCATTAATAGCTCAAGGAATTGAAAATATTACTAAAGTTCCAGTATGGGATAATGTAGTTGAAAGAGTTAAAAATACCTCTACTCAAACACATGAAAATAGAATAAACCGTTGGCAACAAATGGAAGATGTTTTTACTATAACAAATCCAAGTCAATTACACCACAAACACATCCTACTGATTGATGATGTAATTACTACAGGTGCTACTTTAGAGTCGTGTGCAAATTGTATTACCCAGAACCAACACTGCAAAGTTAGTATTGCAACTGTTGCTCAAACTTTTTAAAAAATAAACCTTTAATCCTCCATTTTTATTTAGGAAACAACAAAAACTCAAATTTTTAAAAAAATATTACTTGTTTTTCTTCCTCATTCTTTGCCACCATTTTGTTTTTGCTACAATGGCTTCTGTATTTTCTGTACACTTATGTTGTGCATCTAAAACTGCTATATAGGTCATGTTTAAAATGCTTCTTACCGTGCTACCCAATTGTAGTACATGTACGGGTTTTTGCATACCCAATAAAATTGGACCAATTGCTTCACAATCACCAATTTCTTTAAGCAAATTATAAGCAACATTTCCTGCAGCCAAATTAGGAAAAATTAATACGTTTACATTTTCGTTAACCAAAGAACTAAATGGATAATTATCCTTTAAAATTTCTTTATTAAAAGCTATACTAGCTTGTATTTCTCCATCAATAATCAAACTAGGATTTTTTGCTTTTACAAGCTGAGTAGCCTTTGCAACCAATTTAGCTTCTGGACTATCGCTGCTACCAAAATTACTGTAGCTTATCATGGCTATTCTTGGGAGAATACCAAAACTTTTAACTTGCTTTGCAACCAACAAAGTAATTTCTGAAAGTTCTTCAGCCGTAGGATTATAATTTACTGTTGTATCAGCCAAAAACAAAGGTCCTTTTTTGGTAATCATCAAATACATTCCAGCAATTTTAGAAACACCCTCATCCGTTCCTATAATTTGCAAAGCAGGCTTAATTGCATCAGCATAATTACGTGTTAATCCACTAATCATAGCATCAGCATCACCATTATCAACCATCATGCTTCCATAATGGTTTCTATCTTTCATTATTTTTAAACTTTCATAATGATTAAATCCTTTGCGATTTCTTTTTTCAAAAAACATTTCACCATAAGCAATTCTTTTTGTTTCAGTTTCTTCGCCTCTTGGATCTATTATTGGCAAATCGCTTATATCAATACTATTTTCATCGGCAATCGCTTCAATTTTTTTTGCATTACCTAATAAAATTGGGTAAGCAACACCTTCGTCGTAAGCCATACTAGCGGCTTTTAATATTTTAATATTGTCGGCTTCTGCAAATACCACTCTTCGAGGATCACGTTTTGCTTTATTGGCAATTATTCTTAACAATTGATTGTCTAATCCCAATCGTTTATTTAACTCTACTACATAGCTATCCCAATTGGCAATATCTTTTTGGGCTACACCACTTTCCATAGCAGCTTTTGCAACTGCAGGAGCAACTGTACTTAATAATCTTGGGTCAACAGGTTTTGGAATAATATAATCTGGTCCAAATACAATCGTTTTTTGGTTGTAAGCTAAGTTTACAATGTCTGGAACTGCTTCTTTAGTTAAACTAGCCAAAGCTTTTACAGCAGCTAGTTTCATAGCTTCATTAATTTGTGTAGCACGTACATCTAAAGCACCTCTAAAAATATAAGGAAATCCTAAAACATTGTTTACTTGGTTAGGATAATCACTTCTTCCTGTTGCCATAATAATATCATCCCTTACTTCTATAGCCTCATTATATCCAATTTCAGGGTCAGGATTCGCCATTGCAAAAACAATAGGATTTTTTGCCATGCTTTTAATCATGCTTTTGCTTACCACATTACCTACACTCAAACCAACAAATACATCAGCGTCTTTAAAAGCTTTAGTTAAATCCCAGTCTGCTTTATCTGTAGATACGGCAAATTTTATTTTTCCATCTTCTAAATCAGTTCTGTTTTTGTGCAACGCCCCTTTTCTATCAAACAAAATAAAGTTTTCGTATTTTGCTCCTAGGGCAACATACAATTTGCAACATGCCATTGCAGCAGCACCTGCCCCATTAATTACAAATTTTACTTTATCGATTTTCTTTTTTTGTAACTCTAAAGCATTTAATAACGCTGCACCACTTATAATAGCCGTTCCATGCTGATCATCATGCATCACAGGAATTTTCATTTGTTTTTTTAGTTCTTGCTCAATAAAAAAACATTCTGGTGCTTTTATGTCTTCTAAATTAATTCCTCCAAATGTTGGCTCTAATGATTTTACAATATCAACAAATTTCTGTGGGTCTTTCTCATTTATTTCAATATCAAATACGTCAATATCTGCAAATATTTTAAATAATACGCCTTTACCTTCCATAACTGGCTTTCCAGCTTCAGGACCAATATCACCAAGACCCAAAACTGCTGTACCATTGCTTATTACTGCAACCAAGTTTCCTTTTGCCGTATATTTATATACATCTTCAGGGTTGTTTGCAATCTCTTTACAAGGTTCAGCAACACCAGGGCTATAAGCCAAGCTTAAGTCTCTTTGTGTTTTTGCTTCTTTTGTAGGTATAACTTCTATTTTACCAGGTCGGCCAGAGGCGTGATATTCAAGTGCGGCTTGTCTTAAACGTGCTTGTTTTTTGTCCATTGTTGTGAATTAGTGCATCAATGGTAAATAATTGCTTATTTACTTTTTATAGGGGTTGCAAACGTAAGGATTATTGCAAAATGAATATAAAACTATTATTAAAGAGTTCAAATAACACCGACAAATGCTAAAAACAGCAAACAACATTCAATTTAAGTTCAACTCAAAATACTAATTATTTTAGCTTTTATACTAATTTTATTAGTTTTTTACTTTACTTTGTAGAATAATTAAAATGATAGTTTATGGAAATACCTCATTTTATAATTACTTTAAAACACATTAATCACAAAAAATTAGAGCGAATTGCTATTCTGGCTCCTCACAATGCTGTATTTAATAAAGTAGTTAGAAAACTAAGTGACTGTCATTGGAGTAGAACTCAAAACTGTTGGCATATTGCTTGTACCAAAATTGCAGTTCAGCAGGCTTTACTTGCACTTAGCAAAGTTGGTAAAGTTGATTTGGAATTACTAAAACAACAATTAATTGACAAGAAAAATCCATTAGTACCCTTAAACGAAATCGAAGAAAAAAAGGCGAAAATAATTACTACCGTTGCTATTGCTCCAAAAATTACAACACCTTTAAACATTAATCCATTTGAGGCTTTAGGAGCTGCAAATATGAATGCTTACCACGAATTTATTAACCTTTTAAAAGCTAAAGCTTATAGCCCAAGTACTTTTAAAACCTATAGAAACGAGTTTTTAATTTTTTTGAAAAAGCTAAAGGATATTCCTGCCGAAAAACTTGAAGTAGAACATATAAAAAGATATATAGTTCATTGTTTAGAAGATGATAAACTAAGTGAAAATACAGTGCATAGCAGGTTAAATGCTTTAAAATTTTACTACGAGCAAGTGCTAGGCAAGGAAAAAATGTTTTTTGAAATGCCTCGCCCCAAAAAACCTTTACAGTTGCCAAAAGTTTTGGGTGAAAGTGAAGTAAGCAAACTATTTAACGCCATAGATAATATTAAACATAAAGCAATTTTGTTTACAGCTTATAGTGCAGGACTTAGAGTAAGTGAAGTAGTAAAACTTAGATTACAAGATATTGACAGTTCTCGGATGCAAATTTTTGTAGAGAAGGCTAAAGGCAAAAAAGATAGATATGTAATGCTAAGTAATTTGCTTTTAGACATATTGAGAGGATACATAAAATCTCTAAAAAATACGCCAACCTATTACTTGTTTGAAGGACAAAACAAACATGAACATTACAGTTGTCGCTCGGCCCAAGATATTTTTAAAATGGCAAAAGATAAAGCCGGCATTACAAAAAAAATGAGTTTCCACAGTTTGAGGCACAGTTTTGCTACACACTTATTAGATAAAGGTGTAGATATAAAGTATATAAAAGACTTACTAGGGCATTTTAACATAAAAACTACCGAGCGTTACTTGCACATTAGAAAAGACAAACTAATGAGTATTAGCAGCCCACTAGATGATTTATGGGTTAAAGGTGAAATAAAATGGTAAAACTAAGTTTACATTTAACTTTAATTTACCAAGTTTTAAAATGCTGCACTCCATTAAAACTCCAACTAGGCGTAACAACATTACTTTCTTGATTGCTATACCATGGATTCAAATTTTGGTTATCAAAGTTTTTTACAATATGAATACTTTGTGCAGGCATATAACTTTGAGCCAATAAAAAAATCCTTTCTTTGGTTTTTGAGTTTATTGCTACATCAGCAACAATCATAGCATGTCCTGGGCTTCCTGGCTTTATAAATACATCGCCAACATCAACATTTTGCATCAATTTTGGCTTAAGCCATGTATCTAAATTATAAGTACCACAATTTATAAAAACAGTTTCTAAAAAACAATCTAGTTGCACCAAAGTATCTTTAGAATTACTTGATTGTAAATGTTGCAAAAAGCTAAATGTTTTATTTGAGCCTCTAAATTCTATTTTTTGATATTGTTTTGTACTAAATAAGTACATAGCTCTTAGTTTCATAATAGCATCGGCACATTGCTGCAAATTTTTTTTGCCCACCTCAACATTTAATACATACATATGCAAATCTTGGTTTGCTTTTGGTTGCTGATTGTATAGGTAAACCATATTGTCTTGTTTTAATTCCAAATTTTGCAACCAATTGCCAAAACTTTCTTTAGTATAAACTTCCCTTTTAAAACCTTTTGGTAATGGAATTGAATTGATAGTTTTGGGTTTGAAATTGGGTATTGTGATTTGATTTTGATTTGAAATAGGCTGGTTACAGAAAATAAAAAAGGGTAACATAAATAGTAGCTTCATAAAGTTTTTAGAAGCCAAGATTTTTATACTTAAAAAATCCACAAAATCTAATGTGAAAGATTTGTGAAATAAATGCCAAAAAAAAAGAGAAGCATTACACTTCTCTCTTATTCATCTTATGTTGCTTTATCTAAGATTTCCTTTTAATAGTGCAACCAATACTTTTTGTGGCTGTAGTAGTAATTGGCTTATTGGCCACAATTTCATCAATTGCTTGTTGTAAATATAGTTTTGTAACTTTTTTTGCATCAGCAGGGCTATCATCTAAAGCCCCTTTATACAAAACTGCTCCTTCTTTGTTTAAAATAAAAGTTTCTGGTGTACGTGTTGCACCAAATACATTTGCCATTTCGCTATTAGAATCTACAACATAGTAGCAAGAAAATCCTTGCTTTTTTGCATACTCTTGCATTGCAGCATAGCTATCATCATCGTTTCTTTTATCTTCATTGCTGTTTACAATAATTACACCCAAACTATTTTTTTGTGCATAAGCAATAGCACTCAAAATACGTTCTTCGTTTTTAATTACATATGGGCAGGTATTACAACTAAAAATCACTAGCACTCCACGGTTTCCCATAGCATCATAAATGCTTACTGGGTTGCCACTTATGTCTTTCATTTTTAGATCCATTTTTCCAATGGTGCTTCCTACTTTTGCCGATTGAATGTCTTGAGCGTAAATGGTTGCAAAAAAGCAAATGCTCATTAATAATGCTACAATATTTTTCATTTGTTAAATCTTAAATTAGTATTTAATGACCAGTTTTATGGTCTTCTGCTTTAGCTGGTGTTGCATGGTTATCATGCTTTGCATCGTTAGATTTATGTGTATCGTGGCTAGCAGTGTGATGACTAACTGGAGGATGAAAACTTCCTTTAACTGTACTCATTAATACAAATAAGCAAAATACAATTGAGAATGAAGTAATTGCAGTTAAAGTGTAATTTTTTACTACATTTTCTGTAGCTGGTGCATATGAATTTGCCATACTATTTTTGTTTTTGTTTGCAAATTAAAATATAATACAATTTAGTTGCAAAAATTGTTTAGTAAATTAAAAATTAATGTGATACATGTGCTACATCTTTAGGATTGTGTTCATGCTTAAACAACACTACAAATAAAACAGCAACTACTAACGCATAACCTGCAAAAATTAACCAAATGGGCTGCCAGTTTCTTACACCATCAATAGTATAACTGTCAACTATATAGCCACTAGATTTACTTCCAATCCAAGCTCCCACCCCATTTGTCATCATCATAAACAGGCCTTGACTGCTAGCCCTTATATTGGCATCGGTTGTTGTTTCAACAAATAAAGATCCAGAAATATTAAAAAAATCAAAAGCCATTCCATAAACAATGCAAGACAAAATTATCATCCATAAACCATCTGCAGGATTTCCATAAGCAAATAACCCAAAACGTAAAACCCAAGCTATCATTGAAAATAGCATTACATTTTTAATTCCAAAACGTTTTAAGAAGAAAGGTATCGTAACAATAAATATGGTTTCAGAAATTTGCGAAATACTCATAATTATGGTTGAATACTTTACCACCAAAGACTCTTTGTATTGTGGTACTTTTTCAAACTCAGATAAAAAAACATCCCCATACATATTAGTTAGTTGAAGTGCAGCTCCTAAACACATTGAAAACAAAAAGAACAATAACATTTTATATTCTGCAAAAAGTTTAAAAGCACGTAACCCTAAAACATCAATAATATCAGCATTTGCATTACTATTTTTTGGTGGACACTTAGGCAACGAAAAAGAATACACCCCAAACAAAATAGCTGCTATTCCTGCAATTACAAATTGATTTATAGAAGCCTTATTACCTGTTAAATTAGTTACCCACATAGCAACAATAAAACCTATAGTTCCCCAAACTCTAATAGGTGGATAATCTTTTACAACATCGTAATTATTATTTTTTAAAATGGTGTATGAAATAGAATTTGATAAAGAAATGGTTGGCATGTAAAACAACATAGCAACAAGCATTATCCAATAAAAATCATCTGGACTATTAACTCTAGAAAAGAAAAGCAATGTTGCTCCATAACAAATATGTAATAAACCATACAATTTCTCTGCATTTAACCATTTGTCTGCTATTATTCCAACTATAGGAGGCATGATTATGGATGCTATAGCCAGTGTAGAAAATACTGCACCAAACTCTTTTCCTCCCCATTGTTTATTTCCAAACCAATAAACAGCTATGGTTATTAGCCAAGCTCCCCAAACAAAAAATTGTAAAAAGTTTACAATCGTTAAACGTAGTTTAATATTCATATAAGCAATTATAATTAGGTTGGGAAATTAAGGTTTTGTTTAGCACTAACCAAAATCTATTTCAGTATTGTCGCCAATATTTAAACTTCTACTCAAGCCTCTTACACTTGCATCACTACCAATAATGGAGTTGTCGATAACCACTTCGTGCAATGTGGTAAAGCTGCCAATAATACTATCTCTTACAACACTGTTAGAAATTGTAGAGTTTGCTCCTATAGCTACATGTGGCCCAATAATGGCATTTTTTATTGTGCAATTTGCTGCAATACTTACTGGTGGAATTATAATTGTATCTTCATAACTATGACCATCAATAACATTACCCCCACTTTTTTTAAGTAAAGTTGCATTAGTTTCTAAAAGCGTTTCTTTTTTGCCACAATCGAACCAGTTTTTTACTTTGGTGTACTTAAATTTTGCTCCTTTTTTAATCATGCAATCTAAAGCATCAGTAAGGTAATATTCTCCTTTGGTTTGTATATTATCGCTAAATAATTGTTGCAAACATTCGTACAGCAAATAGCTTTCTTTAATTTTATAAATTCCTACAATTGCCATATTGCTTTTTGGTATAGATGGCTTTTCTACCAAAGCATCAATAAATCCTTCCTCATTAATTGTAGCAACGCCAAACATTCTTGGATCATCTACTTTTTTAATTGCTATTATATTGTGCTCGCAATCAATCATTTCTTGCACATCGTAATCGCAAATTGTATCTCCAAGTACTACAAAAACTTCATCTTTACCTATAATATTTTTAGTAAGCTCAATGGCATGTCCAGTACCTTGTCTTTCATTTTGATATACAAAATGAGTTGTTAGGTGGGGATAATTTTGAAGTACGTACTCTTGAATTTTATCTCCTAAATATCCTAAAATAAATACAAATTCATAAATACCTGCTTCGTGCAATTGATCTACAATATGGCTAAGAATAGTTTTACCTGCAACAGGAATTAATGCTTTTGGTTGAGTGTATGTGTGAGGTCGTAATTTAGCTCCAGCTCCAGCAACAGGAATTATCGCTTTCATTATTATTTAATTTAAAACAAACCCTATTTATTTTTAACAAATAGATTCACAAATAAACTTAATACAAAGTAAACACCCAAAACTAATTTACTTATTGTTTAAGCAGCAGCACATATTTTAAGTAGAATAATAAACTGTATTGAAACAAACATCAATAAACTTGCAATAAACCCAGCAGCACAATATGAGATTGAACAAAAAGACTTAAAAAAAACAAAGTTTAAGAAATGACTTTGCATTGAACTTTTAATTAATTATTTAGAATACAAATACATTTATTAGAATAGACAAATCTACATTACATAATTAAAAAGGCATGTTTTTTTATGCTTTTATAGCTCTAAAGCATCAATATCATCAATCAGTCCCATGCTAATGCCATCTTTGCCAGCAATACCTTCTACACTTCCTTGAATATGTGTGGCATTTAGTAAAATTTTCTCGAGTTGTTTCTCTCTTACTTTCCAAATTTTTTCCATCACATCTTTTTCTTTTTGAATGCTTTGTTTAAGTAATAAAAAACCCTCACGCATGGCTGTCCATTGTTCCACAAATTCATTTCCTGTAAGATAATTGTATAACATAACCATTTTATCGCCTTTGTTTTCTTGGCTTTTACGCAACTCATTGATTTTTAAAATAGCATTTCTTAAAAGAGCTGCTACACTTGCTACTTCGTTGAAAGTGCATATATAAACCCCATCTTTTTCTCCAAACTTGGTCATATCTTTTGGTAAAGTTTGAGTTACTATTACGGCTACATCAGCTTGTACCTGCCTCATGTCGAGTTTTAGTTTCTCAATCCAATCACCACCAAACTCTTTAGTTCGTTTGCTTTCGTAAATTATACTTCCTGCAAAATGCCCCAATTTATTATGAATTTTTTGTACACAATCGGCACCTCGTACTCCTTTGCCTACAGGTTCAATAGTATCAAAAACAAAATGTTGTTTTAGTAAATCCTCTAACATTATTTCTTGCACTTCACCTTGCAATTGCATACTTCCTTGCTCTGCCTTTTTTTTCATTTGCTCAGCCAACTGTTTTTGTTGCTGCAATTGCATATCTTTTTCTGCAATTTTTTGCTTGTACTCAAACTCCAAATTGGCAATTTTTTGGGCTTCAATTTTTTGTATTTCTTCTGCAAGTATGCTTCGTTGAGCAACCATTTTTTGTTGAACAACTAAATCAATTTCTTCTTCTTTAGTTTTTAAGGCTTGCTGTAATTGCAAAAACTCTAATTCTTTTTTTCGTGCAGCTTCTAGTTTAACATTGTTTTCTTGAAGGTTTTGTTGCAAAATCAGCAATTTATTTTCAAAATCGGCTTGTATTTGATTTGTTAAATTAGTTTTTAATTGAGCTTGAAGTTCTTGTTTTTCTACTGCCATTTTTTTATTAAACTCCAATTCTAAAGCCTGCTTTAAGTTAGCAGCTTCGGCATCTTTAACTTGTATTTGTAAAGCAATTTCTGCTTCTTTTTGTTTATATTTTTCTTCTTGTTTTAATTGCCAAGCCTTCATATCGGCTTGATACTTTTTTTTAATATCATCGCCCAGTTCAAATTGATGACTACAATTAGGGCATATAATTAAAGAAGACATGATTTTTAATTTTAGAAGATGAATGTTAATAAGCAAATCCTCCCTAGCCTACTGATTTAAAAAAAGCTTGTTCAAAGTAAGAGAAAAAGTAAATGAATTACTCCACCACTAACAAGTAAAAATTCTTTTGACCTTTTTGTGCCAGTATATATTTATTGTGCAATAAATTACTTTCATTAATTATTAAAGTAATATCACTAATTTTTTGTTTATTAATACTAATTCCTCCACCAGCAATCATTTTTTTTGCTTCTCCTTTGCTTGGTAAAATTTCTGTAATTGCTAATAAAGACACAACATCTAAGCCTGAATTAATTAATTCCTTTGCTACATTTATTTTTTTTATGCCTTGTAAATTGTTTAAATCATCCTCACTTAAACTTTCAACTGAAGCATTTTTGTTGGCAAACATTTTTTGAGTTGTTTCAATTGCTTCTTGCAATGCAGCATTTCCATGAATAAATGTAGTTACCTCTTCGGCTAATTTTTTTTGCAAAATTCTTTTACTTGCATCTTGTTGATGATTACTCAATAATTCGTCAACAGTTTGTTTATCAAGCAAGGTAAAAATTTTAATCCATTTTGTAGCATCTTCATCGCTACTATTTAGCCAAAACTGATAAAATTCAAATGCCGATGTTTTTTGAATATCTAACCAAATATTGCCTTTTTCGGTTTTTCCAAATTTACCCCCATCTGCTTTTGTAATTAATGGGCAGGTAAAAGCAAAAGCTTCTGCTCCTGCTTTTTTTCTTATAAGTTCTGTACCTGTTACAATATTTCCCCATTGATCGCTTCCACCCATTTGCAGTTTGCAATTTTTGTTTTGGTGCAACCAATAAAAGTCATACCCTTGAACTAATTGGTAGGTAAACTCTGTAAAACTCATTCCATTTTCACCATCAATTCTTTTTTTTACGCTGTCTTTACTCATCATATAGTTTACAGTAATGTGCTTGCCTACATCTCTAATAAAATGTAAGAAACTCATTTCTTTAAACCAATCGTAATTATTTACAATTTCAGCAGCATTGGGTTTAGATTTATCAAAGTCGAGGTATTTTTCTAGTTGAGTTTGAACGCCTTTAAGATTATGATTTAATACTTCTTCACTCAATAAATTTCTTTCTTGGCTTTTACCACTTGGATCACCCACCATACCTGTAGCACCACCTACTAATGCATAAGGTTTATGCCCTGCACGTTGCAAGTGAACTAATAATAAAATGGGCACTAAGCTACCAATATGTAGGCTATCTGCGGTTGGATCAAAGCCAATATAAGCACTAGTAAGTTCTTTGTTAAGCTGTTCTTCTGTACCTGGCATAATATCTTGAATCATGCCACGCCATTGTAGTTCTTGTATTAAATTCATGTAAAAGGTAGATTAAAAACTATCTATTTTTTTTTCTAAAATATTTTATAAATCCTGCTCTAAATACTGGAAAAGCTTGAACGGTGGATCCATTGTTTATTACATATGGAGAGTTTTTGTCTCTATTAATATCTAATAATATAGAAGAATAAAAACCACCTTCGCCAATATTTCTTGTACCCCAACCCACTCCAACTAAAGCATTAAGTGTAGATACTTTATCTTTTAAAGTTCCAAAAGAAGGATTATCTGGAGCTTTTACTGTAAAATCAAAAAAGTTTTGCTCTACAATTGCCGTTGCAAAAAAACCTTCTGTAATATGCAATCTCGTAAATGCACCAACACCATAGTTAAAAGCATTTTGCCTTATTCTAATGCCACCCTGATAAAAAGTGCTACTGTAATAAATACAATTAAAAGTTAAACCTACATCTAATGGTTTTGCTACACTGTAACCAATTTCGGGAATAATTCCTAAAATTAGTTGATTGCCTTGGTTATTAAAACCACTGTTATCACCAAAACTTACACCACCAAAACTAGCAGCTAAACCACCACCCCAAAAAAATCTATTTTCTGCTTTATCGTTAGACTCTTCTTGGGTATTGGTTTTTTCTTGCGTATCATCAATTCTTCTTGTGGTAGTATTTGGTCTTCTTTGAGCATTTACAAAGTTTATAACAATTATACTAGCTAATAAAAGTGTTATTTTTTTCATGAGTTACTTTTTTTGTGTTTCCACTAAGAAACTATGCTTTAAACAAAACAATTTGTATCTCAGTGATTTTCAATTAATTTAAATCAAAAATTTTTCCTGCATTTAAAATATTATTTGGGTCGAAAGCTTTTTTTATGCTTTGCATTAATCTAAGGTTTGCTTGTTTAAACACAATGTCCATATAAGGTTTTTGAATTAATCCTACTCCATGTTCTCCACTTACAGTTCCTCCCAAACTTTTAACTAAAATAAATAATGCTCTTAAAGCTTCTGTCATTTCGGCATTGCCATGACTATTTTTTATAGTTGGATGATTTATACGAATATGCAAGTTTCCATCACCTGCATGACCATAACAAACTGCATGAAACCCATATTGCAAACCCAACTCTTTTACACCTTTAATTAATTTTGGCAATTCTGCTCTTGGCACAACTGTATCTTCTTCGATGGTGTAGCCAACACTTTTTACTGCTTCTGCAACCCTACGTCTAAGTTTCCAAAGTTCATTTTTTTGATTAGCATCATCAGCAAAGAAAATTTCGCCTGCTTCGAACTGTACCAACAATTCACTTATTTGCTCCATGTCTTGCATTAGCACATCTAAGTTGTTGCCATCTACTTCTATAATTAAATGAGCAGCAATATCATCAGTTACAGGAACTGCATGACTATCTACCATTTGGCTCACTATTTTAAGAGCATCAATTTCTACCAATTCTAACCCACTTGGTGTAAAACCAGCTCTAAAAATGGCACTTACAGCTTCACTTGCTTTTTCTAAATTGGCAAATGGAGCTAGCATCAACAAATCGTACTTTGGTAAAGGCAACAATTTTAGAACAATTTTGGTTACAATACCCAAAGTTCCTTCACTACCAACCATAAGTTGTGTAAGGTTGTAGCCTGTACTATTTTTTAAAACATTGGCACCTGTCCAAATTACTTCACCATTTGGAAGAACGACCTCTAAATTTAATACATAATCTTTTACAACACCATACTTTACAGCCTTTGGCCCTCCACTATTTTCGGCTATATTGCCACCAATAAAACAAGAGCCTCTACTACTAGGGTCGGGTGGATAAAACAATCCTTTTTCTTTTACAGCATTCATTAAAACTTCAGTTATAACACCAGGCTCAGTTGTAATTTGAAGGTTGCGTTCATCTATTTCAAGAATAGTATTCATTCGCTCTGTGCTTAACAAAACACCACCTATATGGGGCAAAGCACCACCACTTAACCCTGTACCTGCACCTCTTGGTGTTACAGGCAAAAGTTCTGAGTTGCATAATTGCATTATAGCTGCAATTTCGTTTGTAGTTCTTGGTTTTACCACTACTTCTGGCAAAAAACTTAATTTTTCAGTTTCGTCTCTACTATAAAAATCTAAGGTTTCGGCATCAACAAATACAAACTCATCACCTACAATTTCTTGTATTTTTTTTATATGCGATGGATTAATTTTTTGCATAATTAATTTAGTTGCTATGGTTTTTATTTACAAATAATGGTTTTTTCTCTTACACTGTAACCGCAAAATACACCTAATGCTCCATTACTTATGTTACCTAAAACTTTGTTAGGAGCAGAAAAAGGGTTACCAATTGAATTGTAAGAAAACTCGAGGGTATTCCAAAAATTATAACTAGCTTTATCTATGTTGCAAAGCTTTATTGTAACAGTATCACCTCGTCTAAAGTCAATGGTTTTTGAGGGATCGTTATCTCGTTCTGCATTTCTATCTTTTCCTACAGCAATATCAAATTCAAATTTTTTGCCGTCAACCACTTCATCAGTAAAAACACTATTTCTAGGTGTTAAAAATGGGCTTCTGTTTATTTTTGTGTAGTACCTAATATTATCACCTAAGCCAATTGGGTCTGTAAATTTCCCTCTAATGGTTACTCTATTTGAATCTCCTTCAACAGGCGATTTTTTCCACCATAAGCTATCCATTGTTCTTCTATTCTTAGGCAAAAAAGTTGTGGCTGTATAAACTTCACCACCTGTTTCGATTCTTAAGTTATAGCGAGTATTAGTATCTCCAACAAATGCAGTTGATGGGGTTGCAGGGTCGTTGCTATAGTAATTCAAAAAAAATCCACCTCCTAATGCAATGCTAAATTCTTTTAATTGATGTGTTTTGGTGCCGTTGCTTATGGTAACTTTTGCATTGGATACAAAACTACCAGCTGCCAATTGTGGGGTAATGGAGTTAAAAACATTAAGTGTATTGGTTAACAAAACAACTGGAGGTTGGCCTTCTTCAATTTGAGCATCAACTACCAGTTTGGGAGGCTGATTTTCAATATCAAAACTGATATCTTTTTCACAGCTTATTAAACTAGAAACCAATAAAACAGTAATAAACCAATTACGCATGAGGCAAAGATATTTTGATGAAGGCAATAACACAATTTTTATTTATTAAACAAAAAAGCAGTTGTTTGGTTGAACAACTGCTTTTGCATAAAATGTTAAATAAATTTAGTTGATTAGTTGTTTACGCTGTGTGGTGTAAAGGATGATGAATAAAGCTGCAATAGCTATACCAAACCAAAATGCACCAGTTAAAATTCCTGTACCAATTAGGATTACCATTCCAATCATTGGCAATAACTCTCCAACAACATACAACAAATAACCTTGTTTTTTTAATTTTCTCATTTCAAGTGCTGCATAAATACAAATAATTGCACCTATAACATTTAAAGCCAAAATAGGCAACTTATTTGCTGCTTGCAATTTGGCTAGTTGCAGTGCTTCAGGGCTCATTAATCCTTTCATAAACCCTGGCATATTTGCCATATTGGGATCATTCATTAACTTTTCCATTTCTGCAACACTTTTATCAGCAGAAAGATATTGCCAAACACCACCAAGCAATTGTATCCCACTACCAATAAAAGTTAAAATAGTAAGCACATTTAGCATACCAGTTGCTTTTGTTGGCTTTTGCTCAAAGAAATTTTGCTCTTCCATAAATTTTGTTTTTTTGTTTGAAGTTTATAAAATTTGTTTTGTCAAATATTAACATTTGTTTGTATCAAAAAAAATAAATTATTACATCAGGTGTTAAAAAACTGTACTTTGCTTTTAATTAACTAATAAATATGCAAAAAATTTTAATAATTGATGATGAGCGTGCCATAAGAAATGTATTAAAAGATATTCTACAAACAGAAGGCTACCAAACTGATGATGCTGCAGATGGTGAAGAAGGTTTGCAAAAGTTTTTAAACAATACCTATGATTTGGTTATTTGTGATATAAAAATGCCCAAGCTAGATGGCATTGAATTTCTACAAAAAGCACAAGAAGCCAAACCAGAAGTTCCAATTATCATTATTAGTGGGCATGGAAATATTGAAACTGCTGTAGATGCAGTTAAAAAAGGAGCTTTTGATTTTGTATCAAAACCACCCGATTTAAATAGATTTCTCATTACTTTAAGAAATGCCCTCGATAAAAATGTATTAGTTAAAGAAACTAAAGCACTTAAACGCAGGGTAAACAAAGTGCAAGAAATTGTAGGAAATAGTGCTGCCATTCAAAAAATAAAAGATACTATTACAAAAGTTGCCCCTACTGATGCACGTGTATTGATAACAGGCGAAAATGGAACTGGTAAAGAATTGGTAGCCAAATGGTTGCACGAACAAAGTTTAAGAAACACACAACCATTTATTGAAGTTAATTGTGCTGCCATACCAACAGAATTGATAGAAAGTGAATTATTTGGCCACGAAAAAGGCAGCTTTACAAGTGCCATAAAACAACGTATTGGAAAGTTTGAACAAGCAAATGGTGGCACTTTGTTTTTAGATGAAATTGGGGATATGAATGCTGCTGCACAAGCAAAAGTATTACGTGCTTTGCAAGAAGGAAAAATTACAAGAGTGGGTGGCGAAAAAGAAATTAGCGTTGATGTAAGGGTTTTAGCAGCTACTAATAAAAACTTACTATCTGAAGTAAATGATAAAAATTTTAGACTCGATTTGTACCATAGGCTAAGTGTAATTTTAATTCATGTTCCAAGCTTAAATGATAGAAAAGAAGATATTCCACTACTAATTGAAAAATTTTTAAAAGATATTGCTATCGATTATGGACAAGCTCCTAAGCAAATAGATGCAGATGCTATAAAAGCCTTGCAAAACTATAATTTTACAGGAAACATAAGAGAACTAAGAAATGTGGTAGAAAGATTAATTATTCTTAGTGGTAAAACTATTACAGCAAAAGATGTTGAAGCTTTTGTACATTATTAAAACATTGACCTTAAAACAATGTTAAAGCCTTAATAACAACAAATCATTAAAGTTTTGTAGCGAAGAAATTTGTAAATCGGCCAAGCTCCATCTTACATCTTTTGCTTGATGTGCAGCTGGAACAACAATACATTTCATTTTAGCAGCTTTGGCAGCAATCATTCCATTTATACTATCTTCAAAACAAATACATTCATTAGGATTACTATTTAACTTTTTAGCACAAAGCAAATACACTTCTGGATTTGGTTTTCCATAATCACAATCCTGTGCACTTGCTATAGCATTTAGCAAATGCTTAATGTTGGCAATGTTTAGCACAGCTTCAATAATTTTATGGTCGCTAGATGTTGCAATTCCTATTTTAAAGTTTTTAGCTTTAAAAAAGTTAAATATGTATTCAACTCCTTTAAAAATGGGTTGATGCTTTTTTATTAATTCAATAACCTTTTCTGTAATTAATTCATCAGCTTTCTCAATTTCACTGATATTTATGTTAAAATGAGCAAACCAATGAGCTAAAAATTCTTTTGTTCTTAGCCCAGTTGTACTTTCATATTCTTCGTTTGTAATACTAATATTGTAAAGCTTAAATACGTCATTAGCAGCGATTTTCCATAATGGTTCACTATCTATAATTATTCCATCCATATCAAAAATTACAGTATTAATTGGCATAAATATTTAATTAAAACAGCAAATTTATTGGTGTAAGTTGCACAAAAAAGGCAAAACTTAGTTTAACTTACTTATATTGCAACTCCTTTGCCAAAAACAAAACAACGAATGCAAGTAATTGAGCGACTTAAAAATATTAAAATAGTAAGAAGTTTAGTGTATGGAGTGGTTGGTGCATGTACATATCCTGGATTGGTTTTATTCAACAAATTAAAGATTGAAGGAACTGAAAATTTAAAAAATTTACCAAAAAAAAATGTACTATTTGTAAGCAACCATCAAACATATTTTGCCGATGTAATTACTTTTATACATATTTTTTGTGCTATAAAATGGCGAAAAGAAAACAAATTAGGTTTACCTTACTATTTAATTAATCCATTTACAAATTTGTATTTTGTAGCAGCCGAAGAAACAATGAACGGAAATTGGATTAGTAAATTATTTAAACTTGCTGGAGCATTAACTGTAAAACGCACTTGGCGTGCCGAAGGCAAAGAAGTGCAAAGAGGTTTAGACCCCAGCGATACAAGAAAAATTCACAGAGCATTAGAAAGCAATTGGGTAATTACTTTTCCACAAGGAACAACAAAACCATTTGCACCTGGCAGAAAAGGAACAGCACATATTATAAAGCATACGCAACCCATAGTAATCCCAGTAGTAATAAATGGTTTTTGGCGAGCTTTTAATAAAAAAGGATTGAAATTTAAGAAAAAAGGATCTCAATTATCTGTAAGATTTAAAGAGCCAATGATTATTGATTATACCCAACCAGTAGATGAAATTTTAGATCAAGTAATGGATGCTATTGAGCAAAGTAAACAATATATGCTGAAAGGAAAACACCATTTAATGACTGCTTTAGATAAGTAGTAAGTACCAAGAATAGTGTAGATACAGATACCAATTTTAAGGTATTTTTTAAAAAATTAACTTTAAATCCAAAGTTCTATCTTATTTTCTTCTACTATTGCAATCTAAATTTATTTAAACATGAAGAAAATTTTCATTGCTATCGCTGCAATAGCTTTATCAACTGCAGCAAACGCTCAAACTACTTATTCTGCAGGTTTAGAAGTTGGTTTACCATCAGGTGATGCTTCTACAATAAGTGGAACTGCATTTGGCGGTAGTGTTAAAGCTGTATATGCATTGGGTGGAAGCAAAAACAGTGCAATCACAGGAAACGTTGGTTTCTTATCTTTTGGTGGAAAAGATATTACAGTTTTTGGTGTTACAGTTAAAAGTCCTTCTGTAACTGCTATTCCAGTAAAAGTTGGTTATAGATATTCTGCTGAAGGTGGTTTTTATGCTGAGCCTCAAGTTGGTATGACATTTTTTAGTGGTGGTGGAAGTGGAAGTGGTTTTACTTATGCTGCTAATTTAGGTTACATTATCAACGAAAAATTTGACTTATCTGCTCGTTACGAATCTGCTAAAATAGAAGGTGGAAGCTGGAATCATATCGGTATTAGATTAGCTTATGTTTTTGGAGGTAAATAATTAAACGTTAATAATTCCGAAAAAAGCAACAATACTTTTTTTAGTCAACCAAAAGTATTTATTATTGCTTCGGTTTTTTAAGGGTTTAGGGTTGATAAAGGAAGTC
>JBMLOQ010000013.1:0-7700 GCA_049242885.1 Chitinophagaceae bacterium | reverse complement strand
AAAGTATTTATTATTGCTTCGGTTTTTTAAGGGTTTAGGGTTGATAAAGGAAGTCTCAATGCCAATTGAGGCTTCCTTTTTTATATATAACTTTACACATAAACTTATTTAGTATAACCTACTTTTGCATTTCAATATATTTTAAATGCTAGATACAATAGAAGAAGCCATAAACGATATAAAGCAAGGCAAAATGCTTATAGTTGTAGATGATGAAGACCGTGAAAACGAAGGTGATTTTATAATGGCTGCCCAATTTGCAACCCCTCAAGCCATAAATTTTATGGCAAAAGAAGCAAGGGGTTTGGTTTGTGTTTCCTTAACAGAAGAAAGGTGTGATGAATTACAATTAACCCCAATGGTGCAAAGCAATAATTCTTTGCACGAAACTGCATTTACCATAAGTGTAGATTTACTGGGCAATGGTGTTACAACTGGTATTTCAGCACACGATAGAAGTGCAACAATTTTAGCTTTGGTTGATGATAATACTACCCCAGAAATGCTTGCAAAGCCAGGTCACATTTTTCCACTAAGAAGCAAAAAAGGTGGCGTTTTAAGAAGAACAGGACATACAGAAGCTACAACAGATTTAGCAAAGTTAGCAGGCCTAAAACCTGCTGGTGTTTTAGTAGAAATTATGAATGAAGATGGAAGCATGGCAAGGCTTCCTCAACTTTTAGAAATTAGCAAAAAACATAATATAAAAATTATTTCGATTAAAGATTTAATCGAATATAGATTAAAGCAAGATGCCCTAGTGGAAGAAATTACCAGAGTACAAATGCCCACTAAATATGGAAATTTTACTATGGTTGCCTTTAAAGAAAAACTAACTGGTGGCGAGCACTTTGCTTTAATAAAAGGTGAATGGAAAATAGACGAACCAGTATTAACTCGTGTACATAGCAGTTGTGTAACTGGCGATATTTTGGCAAGTTTTAGATGCGATTGTGGTGAACAATTGCATAAAGCTATGAAACTGGTAGAAGAAAATGGCAAAGGTGTAATCTTATATATGAACCAAGAAGGTAGAGGTATTGGGCTTATGAACAAATTAAAAGCTTACAAATTACAAGAAGAAGGTTTTGATACCGTTGAGGCCAATCTTAAGCTTGGTTTTGGTATGGATGATAGAGATTATGGCATTGGTGCTCAAATGCTTAGACATTTGGGAGTTACAAAATTGCAACTCATGAGCAATAATCCTCGTAAACGTGCAGCATTGCTGGGTTATGGATTAGAAATTGTGAGTATTGTACCCCTTGAAATTGAGCCAAATAAACACAATGAAAAATATTTACAAACAAAAAGAGATAAACTAGGGCACAATATTTTAAAATAGAATTGTAACATTTGGCAATAATAAAACCCATAGTATCCATTCAAAGTGATGAAGAATTGCTTAAAGCTTATCAACAAAATTTGCATGAAAATGCTTTAGCTACTTTATACCTTAGATATGCCGATTTATTGTATGGTGTATGTTTAAAATATTTAAAAGATGCTGATGCTAGCCAAGATGCTGTAATGAATATTTATAGCGAAATTGTAGAAAAACTAAAGCACCATCAAATAGAAAATTTTAAAGGCTGGGTATATGTTGTAGCCAAAAACCACTGCTTAATGCAACTTCGAAAATCTAAAAAAGCAATAACTGTAGAGTTTCAACCACAGTTTATGCAAAACGAAGATTTCACGCATCTTGATGATGTGCTAACTAAAGAAAACGATTTTATAGTTTTAGAAAAATGTATGCAAACTTTGCAACTACAACAACAGCAGGCCATCAACTTATTTTATTTACAAAACAAATGCTACAACGATATTGCTATTGAATTGCAAATGGAGTGGAATAAGGTGAGAAGCCTAATACAAAATGGAAGAAGAAACTTAAAAATATGTATGGAAAACAATGGGATTGAATAATAAACATATTACATACACGGCAACAGATATTGCAAATTATTTGAGCGGAAAACTCTCTGCCCAAGAAATGCATGCCATAGAAAAACATGCTTTACAAGATCCTTTTTTAGCTGATGCCATAGAGGGTTTTGCAGATGCAAATAGCACCACCACAACGCAACATATTGCAAACATTCATAAAGCTTTTGCTCAAAAAAACACCAAAGAATCTTCTGTAATTCTAAGTGTACAATCATCAAATAAAAAAAATAATAATAGGTTATGGATAAGTGTTGCAGCCTGTATAGGGATAATCATTACTAGCTTAGCAATTTTTTACAACACTAGAACGAATAAATACACAAACGAAATTGCCAACATAACAACGATTACTGATAAAACTTCAAAAAGTCAATCTGCCACAAATGAAGATAACAGCAATTTAACTAAAGAAAAAAATGAGCCACAGCTAGAGAAAAAAACTACAGATTCAAAGAACTCAATTGCTTCTTCAAGAAATGAAGAAATTTTAACAAAAAACAACAGCACAAACAATAATCTATCTACCGAAGAAAAATTATTATACAACGATGATTTCAAAGCTGAAAAATTGGATGACAAAAAAGCAATGGTTGAAACAAATAATATTGTTAATGAAAATACAACTGAAAAAAATAAAGAATTAGTAAAGGATAACCAAGTGAAACAAGCTGATGTTAATGCAATTTCAAATTATAACGCAAATAATTTTCTTAATAATAAGTCACAAAACATTAGTGGCCGAATTGTAAATGAAGCCAACCAACCCATTCCATTTGCATCGGTACAAGTAAACAATTCGAGACAAATTACAACGACAAATAATGAGGGCTACTTTAATATTAAACCAAATACTTTAAGCGATACATCTTTACTTGTAAAAGTTAATGCCATTGGTTATCAAAATCAAGTAGTAAATATTAGCAACCAAACTAGTAATAATTTAATTAAACTCGAAAACGACAACAATAATTTAAATGAAGTTGTAGTAACTGGCTACAATGCAACAAAAAAAAGAGCTGTAAGTACAAATGCTGATGCAATTGAAAAACCCAAAATAGACTCAGCTTTAGTGCCAATAGGCGGATGGCCTGCTTTTTATAAATATATTGAAAACAATGGAGCATTTACCAGAAGTAAAGTAGATACAAGTATTGCAGAATTTAAAACTACTTACACATTTAAGCCTTCTCTCGAAGTTGTGCTTAGCTTTAAAATTGATGATGATGGCACACCAATTAAAATTAAAGTAGAACAATCGCAAAGCAAAGAAGCTTCAAACAAGGCAATAGAACTTCTAAAAAATGGACCCAAATGGAAAAACACGAATAAAAAACAACAAAACAAAGTTGCTATAAAGCTAAATTAAAGTTTTTGTAAAATGCTGCATTGATTGGGCTAAATTTTCGTTATTTTTTTATATTCCATTATATTTGCCCTTACTTCAACAAACAAAATACAATGAACGAATTAGTTTTAATACTAGTGGCATATGCTTTAGGTAGTATTCCCACAGCTGTATTAATAAGCAAAAAGTTTTTTGCAATTGATATAAGAGATTATGGAAGTGGTAATGCAGGTGCAACCAATTCTTTTAGAGTTTTAGGCAAAAAATGGGGTAGCATTGTAATGTTTTGTGATATTTTAAAAGGCTTTATTGCAACATCTTTGTACATTTTTATTCCTCACTATTTTACCAATGAGTTGCATAGAACCAACTTTATGTTGGGTTTAGGATTAGCAGCAGTTATAGGACATATTTTTCCCATTTGGGCAGATTTTAAAGGAGGAAAAGGTGTGGCTACCTTACTAGGTATGGCATTTGCTATACAACCTATTGTTGCAGCCATTTGCATTGCTGTTTTTTTAATGGTTTTATACCTTACCAGATTTGTAAGTTTAAGTAGCATTTTTGGTGGTATTAGCTTTATGGTTTTAATATTGTTTATTTATAATGAACCTGAGCCATTGTACAGAATTTTTGCTGTAATTGTAGCCTTAATGGTAGTACTTACACACCAAAAAAACATAAGTAGAATTCTTAATGGAACAGAAAGCAGAGCAGCAATTTTTAAAAAGCGTGATCTTAGGAAACTAAGAAAAGGAATTGAAAAAAATAATAGCTAAGTTCTTTTTGGTTTAAACAAACCAGCATAATCTAATAAACATTGCATTAAATACTTTTTAAAAAGATACTTTATTAAACACTTATAGTTTAATAAACTTTTGTATTTCAATTTTATTTTGATGAATTAGTTGTATGGTATATAGCCCAGCAGCTAATTGGGTTAAATTTAGTTTATAACTTATTTCTGCATTTACAACATTTTTTAAGTAAACAATTTTTCCAACACTATTGATTATTCTAAAAGTTTTAAGTGTATTAGGTAGATTCAAAAAATCAATAACCAACAAATTGTTTGTAGGATTTGGATAAACTACAAAACCCTTTTGCTTTAATTGCAATGGAAGTGTTTTTGTATAAATTTTTATGTCGTCCAAGAAAAGATTATTACCAAAATTCTGAGTATTTCTGAATCTAAATCTTACTTTATCGTTTTTACTAAACCTTCCAGTAATATTTACAGAATCACGTTTCCAATCTAAAAATGTAGGTTTAAAGTAAGTTGCTAAACCACTAGTTTGACTGATAGTTTGCAAAGCAACACCCCATTTTTTAACTATTGTTTGCCAAGTTGCTCCACAATCTTTAGTAACACTAACTTCTAGTGTATCGAAAGGTGTTATATCTGTAGGATTATGTTTAGTGGCATGAGCAAAACTGTATAGCAAAAATGCACTATCAATATCATTTTTAACTTCAATGATAGGACTTAACAGGTCATCCTTTCGTGCATCATTATAATTATAGAAAAAATTATTAATCATGGCTGCTTTAGAACCATTACTAAATGCTAATGAAGTTGTAGCCCATGTTAAACTGTCAACAGGTTGTTGGCTTAGTTGCCAGCCATTTGAGGTGATTACATTAGTTTCAAAATCTTGAATTAGAGGGAAATTTGAAGATGGATTTTCAATAACAAAATTTGAAATTAATGTATCATTTGCTGTGTAATCATCCAATAAATTATTTGGCAAAGATGTTATAATTTTTAATTCATGATTTCCAGCACTCAAATTTCCTATAGTATTAAGTGCTATAAATGCAATGCCATTTTGAGGGATAGTTCCTGTGAAATTTGTTGTTACTGGATTGGCATTATCAACAAGAGCGGTAATTCTACAAGTTGAAATTAGATTTTTACCATTATTGGCAATTTTTACTTGTGGTACTATACTATTGCTACAAGCTACTGTAAAAGGTTTTTCAATACTAATAGGGCTAATATCGGTTTTGTACTTTATATCTAATTTAATATTGTCAATGTACAAATTATTCCCTTTTCCATTTACGGCTTTAAAAGACAATTGCAAATTGTTGGCGTTTTTAAAACGTGTTAAATCAAAATTATTGAATTGCCATTTATCTTGCCCAAATGGTCTAAAAAAGCTATCTGTTTCACTTAGAATTGTTGCTAATTGCTTCCCTCCTTTTTTAAAAAGTGTATTCCAACTTACCCCACAATCATTACTTACTAAAACTTCTAAAGTATCGCTAGTAAGCAATCCTGTGTTTCTATTTTTATAAGAATGATAAAACGAAAAGCTAATACTATCTGCATTTTTAATGTTGTATAAAGGACTACGAAGCCAATCAACTCTTCCTTCAAAAGAATTGTCTTTATAGTTATACATACACATACTATATTCATCATTAAATCCAGTGTAGTTAGTATCTGCAGCACTATGCATCCAAGAAAAATCTTTATCAGGATCAATAGTTCTCCAATCTTGTGTTGGGAAATATGGAGGAAAATCAAAGTTTTGTTTTAACTGCCCACTGCTATCAATATAAGTAGTACTAACTATTTCGAAAGTTTTACTTAGCGAATATTGATTACTAGCACCAACAGAAAATATTTTACAATAATGCAACAATTGACTGTTTATAGGTAGTGAAAAGCTATTTGCATTGCCTTTATAAACTACAAAAGCATCGTTAATTCTATCACCAATATTATAACTCAAACCATTTTGCAAAAGTGGCAAATTGCTTGTATTGCTGTATAAAATTATCACATCACTATTCGTTGAATTTTTAGTCCAACTCAATTGCAAGTTTTTACAATTTAAATTGCCCGAAAAATTTGAAACAGGTAATACAATACGATTATTTAGGAGTTGTTCTGCTTTTTGCAAAGCTTTTAATGCATTCAATCTTCCAGTACCAAGCTGTCCAACAAAAGCTGGATTTATAGTATAAATATCATCTGTAGTTGATAATAAAATTTCTCTAACATCGTTGGCACTAGCTTTACCACTAAGTTTACTAGCAACTAAAGCAGCTACACCAGCAACATGTGGGCAAGCCATACTTGTTCCATGATCAAATCTATATTCATCATTTATTGCTGTGCTTAAAATTCTCGTAACCCCACCAAAAGCATTCTCAAAAGCACCACCTGGGGCTGTAATATCAACCCATGAGCCAAAAGTAGAATAATCGGACTTTTCATCTCTGTTGTTTGATGCTGCTACACAAATAACTCTATCATAAGCACTTGGATAAAGCATGGCTGGCCTACTTGTATTACCTGCTGCAAAAAGTACTAACCCACCTTGTAAAGCATTACCACCACCATTTTCAATAAAATAATCAATGGCATCCATTATGCTTAATTCATATACATTTGGTTCAACATACGCCCAACTATTACTAGCAATGCAAGCACCATTATCAGCAGCGTAAACAAAAGCTTCTGCATGCCCACCACTTACTCCATTTCCATAAACTTGCATACTCATTAATCTAATGCCTGAGTTTACATTTCCATTACCACCAGCTATTCCACTAATTCCAATACCATTATTATTTACAGCAGCAATTGTACCACCTGTATGTGTGCCATGGTTGCCTGGAATAATTGTAGAAGAATTACTAGTAAAATTAAAACTTTTGCCAATTGCCATATTTTGAGCCAAATCAGGATGGTTTACCTGTACCCCTTGATCAAGCAAGGCTACCAAAACATTTGGTTTACCAGTTTCCAAATCCCAAGCATCTTTAATTTTAATGTCTTTACCAATTGTACCTCCAGCTTGCCCAGTATTTTCTAAATTCCATTGCTGATTAAATCTTACATCATTTGGAGAAAAGTTTGTGCCAAATACATTCGTATTTCCGAGTAACGCTTTTTTATAAACTGGTTCAACAACTTCAAACAAATTAGTTTTTTGCAAAAGATCAACAACATTTTTTATGGGCAAGTTTTCATTAAATGTTATAGTAAACCATTTATCAAGTTGAAAATTTTGATGTTGGCTTTGGAACTCAAGATTGTTTAGAACATTCTCAAAAATTGGTTTACAGGTTTTAATTTGAATTAACTGTAAAATTTCGTCGAGTTTTTTAATGCCAAAATTGACAGTATTATTTGTGATTTTAAATGAATATTTTTTTTGTAAAGTTGGATGAAATTTAAAAGATATTTTCCCTTGTTCATATGCATTTAAAGGCAAATTAGCCAAGTTGATAGCAGGTAATTTACTATTTGTTTGAGCAATGAGTTGATATTGCAAGGATATTACTAGAAACAAAAAAAGTATTTTACTCTTCATAAATGTGCTTGTAAAAATAGGGCTAATAAAAATGCCTCACAAAAAGTGAGGCATTTTATATTTTTTATATAAAA
>JBMLOQ010000012.1:1772-23858 GCA_049242885.1 Chitinophagaceae bacterium | reverse complement strand
CAGATGCACCCAATAATTATGGTATTGTAAAATGGATGGAGGATGATAAATATGTTTTAATTTATGATAAATATGATATGTGGAAAGTTGACCCAACAGGTAAAGAAAAATCAATTGCTTTAACAAATGGAAGAAAGGATAAAGTAGAATATAGATATGTAACCACAGATAGTGACGAGAAATTTGTTAATGAAAAACAAGATTTAGTTTTTAGAAGATTTAGTGAAGTATCAAAAAAAAGCGATTATAATTTTAAAACATACGTTAATGGAAAGAAAGTTACAACTTTGGATGTTACTTTGTTTGGAAATACAATTGGTTTGATAAAGGCAAAGAATCAATCAATTTATATCGTTCAAAAGGATAATTTCAAAACTTCTTCAAATCTTTATTTTTATTCTCCAGTGGATGTAGATCAAGTAATGGATCTAAAGGGAAAAGTTGTAAAAGGTGAACAAATTTCTAGCGAAGATGACTATGCTGAAGATTATTTTTCAGCATTCAAAATTACCAACCTCAACCCTCAACAAGCCAACTACAATTGGGGAACTTCTGAATTGTTTAAATGGAAAGCATATACAGGCAAACAAACTGAAGGCATTGTGTACAAACCTGAAAATTTCGATCCAAAAAAGAAATATCCAATGATTGTTTATTTCTATGAACGTAATAATCAAACCTTACATAATTATCGTTCACCTGCACCTACAGCTTCTGCTTTAAACATTCCTTATTTTGTGAGCAATGGCTATATAGTTTTTGTGCCAGATATTTGGTACACAACAGGTAAGCCAGGTAAAAGTGCTTATGATTATATTGTAAGTGGCACAAGAGCTTTGGTAAAACAAGGTTTTGTTGATAGTACAAAAATTGGTTTGCAAGGTCAAAGTTGGGGTGGGTATCAAATCGCTTATTTAGTTACACAAACTAATTTGTACAAAGCAGCTTGGGCAGGTGCACCAGTTGCCAATATGTTTAGTGCATATGGAGGTATTCGTTGGGGAACTGGCTTAAATAGGCAGTTTCAATACGAGCATTCTCAAAGTAGAATTGGAGCAACACCTTGGGAAAAACCAAATTTGTACATCGAAAATTCACCATTATTTCATTTGCCAAAAGTAAAAACACCTTTAGTAATAATGCACAATGATGCCGATGATGCTGTGCCTTGGTATCAAGGGATTGAATTGTTTACAGCTTTAAGAAGATTAAGCAAGCCTGTTTGGATGCTTAATTACAATAACGAAGCTCATAATTTAATTGAACGAAAAAACCGTAAAGATATTCAACAAAAGCAAGCAGAATTTTTCGATTATATGCTTAAAAATGCTGCACCTGCAAAATGGATAAGTGAAGGCATTCCTGCAGTAATGAAAGGTAGAGTGCAGTAAATTCAAAATCAATAATTAAATTATCCTCAACAAAAATTAATATGAGAAAACTGTTTTTTTTAGTTATAGCAATTCCTTTTGTTGCGATGGCACAAACGCCAGTAAACTATGAAGTGGCATTAAAAGATGTAATGCCTAAAGTAATAGAATGGCGTAGAGATTTGCATCAAAATCCAGAACTCTCCAATCGTGAATTTAAAACCCAAGAAAAAATTGTAGCCCACTTACAAAGTCTTGGAATTGAAGTAAGAAAGCTTGCAAAAACTGGAGTAGTTGGGGTGCTTAAAGGTGGCAAACCAGGAAAAGTTATTGCATTGCGTGCCGATATGGATGCTTTACCAGTAAAAGAACGTGTAGATTTACCTTTTAAAAGCACGGTAACTGCCGAATATTTAGGTGCAAAAGTACCTGTGATGCATGCTTGTGGCCACGATGCTCATGTTGCTATGTTGATGGGTACAGCTACAGTTTTAAGTAGATTAAAAGATGATATTAAAGGTACAGTGGTATTTGTGTTTCAACCAGCCGAAGAGGGTCCACCTGCTGATGAAGAAGGTGGTGCACCTTTAATGATAAAAGAAGGGGCTTTAGATAACCCAAAAGTAGATGCCATTTTTGGCATACATATAGCTAGTTATCATCCATTAGGAAAAATTGCTTATAAATCTGAGGCTGCAATGGCTAGTAGCGATTGGTTTACTATTAAAGTAAAAGGCAAACAAGCTCATGGCTCTTCACCTTGGCTTGGTATAGATCCCATTGCAGTAAGTAGTGAAATTATAAATGGATTGCAAACCATTGTTAGCCGACAAGTTGATATTACAAAAGCACCAGCTGTTATTACAGTGGGTAAAATTAATAGTGGTGTTCGCCCAAATATTATACCTGAAGAAGCTATTATGGAAGGAACTATAAGAACCTTGGATGATGCTATGCAAATAGATATTCATCAAAGAATTAAAAACACAGCCCAAAAAATAGCTGAAAGCATGGGTGCTACTGCAGAAGTTACTATTGACACAAAAACTTTAGTTACTTACAATACACCTGCATTGGTTGAAGCTACAGTACCTATTCTTAAAAAAGCAATTGGCGATGCCAATGTTGTTAATAGTAGATGGCAAACTGGTGCAGAAGATTTTAGTTTTTACCGTGCCAAATGCCCTGCATTCTTCTTTTTTGTGGGAGCAAAAGATCCAAAATTGAAGCCAAATGAATTAAATGGGCATCATAGTCCTGATTTTTATATTGATGATAGTAGATTAGATGTTGGAGTAAAAGCTTTTTGTCAAATTATTTTCGATTTAAAACTTTAATCGTTCTTCTACTGGAAGAATTAGTGGTTATAAAAAAAACTGATAAAATGCCAAGAATTAAAGATTTTATTGCTGTACTCGAAGCCTTTGCACCACTTTCCTATCAAGAAAGTTATGATAACTGTGGATTGCTTACAGGCAATGCAAATGAGGATTGTACTGGAGTAATTTGTACTTTAGATTGTACAGAAGACGTGGTACAAGAAGCCATAAACAATAACTCTAACTTAATTGTAGCTCATCACCCAATAATTTTTAGTGGTTTAAAAAAAATTACAGGTAAAAATTATGTGGAGCGAACTGTAATAAAAGCCATTAAAAACGATATAGCTATTTATGCCATTCATACAAATGCAGATAATGTACTTAATGGTGTAAATAAAACGATGGCTGATAAAATTGGATTGGTAAATTGTAACATTCTTGCACCAAAAATGGGGTTGCTATCAAAGTTTTATGTGTATGTGCCTTTAGCAAACGTAGAAGCTGTAAGAGAAGCAATTTTTGCTGCTGGTGCAGGTGAAATTAGCAATTATAGTGAGTGTAGCTTTGCAACTGAAGGTGTAGGAAGCTTTAAAGGAAATAATGAAAGTAATGCTTTTGTAGGCGAGAAAAATTTAAGGCATTACGAAAAAGAGGTTAAGCTAGAGGTTATTTTGCCCAACTATTTGCAAAATCAGGTTTTGGAAGCAGTTAAAAAAGTACATCCTTACGAAGAAGTGGCTTATGAGTTAATTAGTTTGAATAACTTAAATCAACAAATAGGTAGTGGTATGATTGGTAGTTTAGCTGCCGAAATTTCCGAAATTGATTTTCTTAGTTTATTGGCACAACAATTTGGTAATAAAGCAATTAAGCATACAAGTTTTTTAAATAAACCTATAAATAAAGTTGCTATTTGTGGTGGAAGTGGAGGTTTTTTGCTTAAAAATGCAATTGCTTCACAAGCTGACGTTTTTGTAACAAGCGACCTTAAATACCATGAATTTTTTGATGCAGAAAACAAAATTTTAGTGGTTGATTTAGGACATTATGAAACTGAACAATTTACACCTAATTTATTGATGGACGTATTACAACAAAATTTCCCTACTTTTGCCGCCATTAAAAAATCGGGTGTTAATACAAATCCTGTTGATGTTTTTGTTCATTAGAATGAAAGGCGTTGAAGGGAGTGACACAACCCAAGCTACATAGTAGCATTACAGCTGGCAAACAAAAAAATAAAATATATAAAACAACATATATGGCGGCTTCAAAAGAATATTCAGTTCAAGAGAAATTAGCGGGTTTAGTACGCTTGCAAAAAATTGATAGCAAATTAGATGAGTTTGCAGTGCTTAAAGGTGAATTGCCAATGGAAGTAAGTGATTTGGAAGATGAAATACAAGGCTACCAAAGCAGAAGAATTAGAATAGAAGAGGAAGTTAATGGTATTTTACAATACATTGAAGGTAGAAAAGAACACATTAAAGAATCTGAAGCTTTAGGTAAAAAATACGAAAAACAAAGCAGCGATGTAAAAAATAGTCGTGAGTTTGAAGCAATTTCTAAAGAAATAGAAATGCAACAACTTGAGGTTAAATTGGCTGAAAAACACATTAGAGATGCTAATGAAGAAATGGCTGAAAAAGCTAAATCTTTGGATGCAGTAAAAAAACTTATTGCTACAAAAGAAGGTGTACTTAATCACAAAAAAGGAGAATTAGAAAAAATTATTGTAGAAACTGAGAAAGAAGAAAAGCAATATTTAAAACTTAGCGAAGCTGCTCGTAAAGATGTAGAAGAAAGATTGTTATATAGTTATGACAGAATTAGAAGCAGTTACAGAAATGGATTAAGTGTTGTAACAGTAGATAGAGATGCTTGTGGTGGTTGTTTCAATGCCATTCCTCCACAACGCCAAAGTGAGATTAAATTGCACAAAAAAGTAATAGTTTGCGAAAACTGTGGTAGAATTTTAGTTGATCAAGATTTGAGCGACAGTGTAGAAGTAAAATAGTATTTACTTAAACGAATATTTAAAAAAAAGTCCCAAGGTTTGGGGCTTTTTTGTTTTTATAATGTATTGAGATTATAAAAGCAGCTCATTAATGTTAAACACTTGTAACTTAATTGAACATTGTAAACGTATAAAAAGTAGCAATGAGTTGCTTTAAATTATTTTGATTAAAACCTTCTTTTAACAGCTAAAAAAACTCAAACCCAATATCACGTCTAAAATATTTGCCTTCGTAATTAATTTGATGGGCAATTGCATTGCTTTTTTCTACAGCATCTTGCAACGTTGCTGCAACTGAAGTTATGGCAAAAACCCTTCCTCCATTGGTTTGCAAGCTATTGTCTGCTTTAGAGCTTACCCCAGCAAAGTAAATAGTGCTATTTGCATGTTGTAAGTTTTCTATACCATAAATTGGTATGTTTTTTTTGTAGTCATTGGGGTAACCACCACTAACTGTTACTACTGTTGCAAAATTACCTTCATTAAATTCTATGTTGGCATCTATCAAAGTACCATTATCCATTGCCGCAAAAAGACTAACCAAATCGGTTTCTAATCTTGGCAAAACAACTTCAGTTTCTGGGTCACCCAGCCTGCAATTGTATTCAATAACTTTAGGAATTCCATTGCAGTTCATTAACCCAAAAAATATAAATCCATTATAAATTAATCCATCTGTTTGCAAACCATTAATGGTAGGCTTAATGATTGTTTTATCCACTAAATCCATAAAAGCATCATTTACAAAAGGTACAGGTGATACACAACCCATTCCACCAGTATTTAATCCTTTATTTCCTTCGCCAATTTGCTTGTAATCTTTTGCATGACCAATAATTTGATAATCATAACCATTAGTTAAAACAAAAACACTTAGTTCAATTCCTTCTAAAAATTCTTCCACTACCACACGTTCACTAGCTTTGCCAAATTGTTGTTGCATTATCATACTTTCAAAAACTTCTAATGCTTCTTCGTGTGTATTACAAATAACTACTCCTTTTCCAGCAGCTAATCCATCAGCTTTAAGCACAATTGGCAAGGTTTGGTAGCTAATATATTGTTTTCCTTCTAAAAAATTACTGCTATCAAAGGTGGCGTAATTGGCAGTTGGTATATGGTGCTTTTGCATAAATTGTTTTGCAAAATCTTTGCTGCCTTCTAATTGTGAAGCTGCTTTGCTAGGTGCAACTATAATCATATTTTTCAACTCATCAGCTTCTTTTAAAGCGTCATAAATGCCATTTACTAAAGGTTCTTCTGGCCCTACAACCAATAAATCAATTTTGTTTGAAACACAAAAGTTTTTTATACTGTCAAAATCATTAATACCTAATTCAACGTTTGTTGTAATAGTTGCTGTACCTGCATTTCCTGGAGCAACAAAAAGTTTATTGCAATGATGACTCGTTAGCATTTTAGTAGCTAAAGCATGTTCTCTTCCACCGCTTCCTAATAATAAAATATTCATAAAAATTAGCTTTTTGGGGTTTTGCCAATAACCCAACAGCGAAAGTAAATGGAGAAACTGAAGTATAGAAATTCGTTTTAATAAATAAATCCCTATTTTGGCAACTTTAATAAAAACGAAAATTGTAATATGAATTCAGTAACTGCAAAAGTAAAGCACCCAAAAGGGCTTTATGTTCTATTTTTTACAGAAATGTGGGAAAGGTTTGGGTTTTATCTAATGATAGGTATTTTGCCTTTATTTCTTAGGGCAACTGACAAAGGAGGAAAGGGTTTAGATGTTGCTTTAAGTATTGATATTGTAGGCACATATGTAGCTTTAGTTTATTTAACACCATTTATTGGTGGTTTGCTGGCAGATAGATTTTTGGGTTACCGAAAATCTATTTTTATAGGTGGAGCATTAATGGCTTTGGGTTATATGCTTTTAGGCATTAATGGAAACAATACTTTATTGTTTGCAGCATTAGGTTGTGTTATTGTAGGAAATGGCTTTTTTAAACCAAATATTAGTACACTTTTAGGAAACATATATAATACAGAAGAATTAAAATCGAAAAAAGATGTTGCTTACAATGTATTTTACATGGGGGTAAATATTGGAGCTTTCATTTGCAATTTCGTAGCAGCTTACTTAAGAATTCATTACAACTGGGGTTATGCTTTTATGGCTGCAGGTGTAGGTATGATAATTGGTTTGATAATTTTTGCGGTTTGGCAAAAAGATATTAAACATGGAGATGTGATGAAGCCTGTACAAAAAGAAGACATGCCAATGAAAGAAATTGTTTTAAAAGTGTTCTTGCCAGCAATAATTGCAGGTACTATTGGTTGGTTTATACCTGGTAATTTAATTGGAAGTGATAGTAATGATGCTTTCATTTTTGCATGTTTACCTGTAATTCTTTTTTATTATAATACTTATAGAAGATGCGAGGGATTTGACAAAAAAAGGATGAGCACTTTGTTTGTTTTATTTGGTGTTGCCATTATTTTTTGGAATATATACAATCAAAATTCAACTGCTTTAACTATTTGGGCAGAAACTTATACAAAAAGAGAAACTCCACCAGCTGCCGAAAAACTGCTTACTCCATTTGGCTTCTTAGAAAAAGTAAACACTACACCAATGGAAGTGCCAAAAATGGATAATCAATTTAAAACTACAATTGGGGCCGATGGTAAAGTAATTACTGAAATGGGGATGAATCCTTATTTTAAAAATATTCCTGTAAATGAACATCCACCTGCTGGTCAGGATTTAAAGTTAGTATCTACAGAAATATACCAATCTATGAACCCATTTTGGATTATTGTTTTAACGCCAATAATTGTTGGTCTTTTTGGTTGGATGCAAGCCCGAAAAAAAGAAATGAGTACTCCAAGTAAGTTTGCTTGGGGAACAGTAATAGCAGGATTAAGTAGCCTTGTTATGGTTTTTGCTTGTTTGAGTACCAATATTTATGAGAATAAAGTTTCAAGTGCTTGGATTTTTGCTAGTTATGGTGTATTTACCATCAGTGAAATTTTTATGAGTCCAGTGGGATTGTCATTAGTTTCAAAAGTAGCCCCAAGAAGGTTAACCTCTTTAATGATGGGTGGATGGTTTTTAACAACTTCTTTGGGTGGCAAAATTTCAGGAATTTTAGCTGGCTTTTGGGATCAGTTTGATAATAAAGCAGTATTCTTTGGTATAAGTGCAGTAGCTGCAATTGTTGCTGGAATTTTAATTTTCCCTTTATGCAAAAAATTAAATGTTGTGGTAGAACAAGCAACTGCAAGTAACGATTAATTTTCTAAAAATTTTATATTATGAGTAAACAATTTGAACCGTTTATTTCACCCGAAAAAAACGTAAAAGAATTAACAGTAAAATCAATTTTAGTTGGAAGTTTATTTGGGGTAATCTTTGGAGCTGCAACAGTATATCTAGCTCTTAAAGCTGGCTTAACAGTAAGTGCTTCTATCCCAATTGCTGTAATTGCCATAACACTTGGAAGAAAGTTTTTAAAAACAACAATTTTAGAAAATAATATCATTCAAACAACAGGAAGTGCAGGCGAAAGTATAGCTGCTGGTGTAGCCTTTACACTACCAGGTTTTTTGTTTTTATCATCACCCGATAGTGCTAAGTATTTTAATTATGTAACCATTTTAATTTTAGCTATTGTTGGAGGTTTACTTGGCACTTTACTAATGATTCCTTTAAGAAAAGCTTTGATTGTAAACGAGCATGAAAACTTACCTTATCCAGAAGGTACAGCATGTGGAGATGTTTTAAAAGCTGGTGAAAAAGGGGGCGATTTTGCAAAAACTGCTTTTTGGGGCTTGGGTGTATCTTTTGTTTATGCATTGTTTCAAAAAGTATTACATGTAATTGCTGAAACACCTTTTTGGGCTACAAAACAAGCCAATAAATTTTTTCCTTCTGCAAAAGTTAGTGGAGAAATTACGCCTGAGTATTTAGGTGTTGGTTATATAATTGGTCCAAAAATAGCAGGGGTATTGGTTGCAGGTGGAGTTTTAAGTTGGTTGGTTTTAATTCCATTATTATCATTTTTAGTGCCAGCAGATGTTATAGCAACTCAATTAGTAAAATTAGGATATTTAAAAAGTATAAGTGTAGATGGAGGCAAAGGAGGTTGGAATGCTGCTACACACACTTTTAATGATTATTCTGCTGCGGTGTATTATGCTTTTGTAAGATTAATTGGTGCAGGGGCAGTAGCTGCTGGAGGAATAATAACATTAATAAAAACAATACCTACAATTGTAAAATCGGTAAAAGGAAGTTTTGCTTCAATAAAATCTAATTCTGGAGAAAATGGAACTGGGGTTTTAAGAACAGATAAAGACTTAAGTTTAAAAGTCGTAGTTCTTGGTAGTTTAGCTTTGATTCTTTTAATAGGAATTTTGCCTCAAGTTCCTGGAAACAATTTTTTACAAAAATTATTAATTGGTGTTTTAGTGGTTGTTTTTGGAGCTTTGTTTGTTACAGTTTCATCTAGAATTGTAGGATTAATAGGAAGTAGTAACAACCCAATAAGTGGAATGACAATTGCAACTGTAATGGGAACTTCATTAATATTTTTAAGTGTTGGCTGGAGTGGAGTTGTATATGAACCAATGGTTTTAGTTGTTGGAGGAATGATTTGTATTGCTGCAGCAAATGCAGGTGCTACAAGTCAGGACTTAAAAAGTGGCTATATAGTTGGGGCAACTCCTAGAAATCAGCAAATTGCCTTATTTGTAGGTGCAATTGTTTCTTCGATAGTTATTGGTATAACTGTTAAGTTTTTAGATAATCCTACAAGCGAAATGGTTGCTCAAGGAATTAATCATGCAATTGGAACTGAAAAGTTTCCTGCTCCACAAGCAACTTTAATGGCAACTTTAATTAAAGGAATTCAATCACAAAGTCTTGATTGGCAATATGTTTTTGTAGGCGTATTTATTGCAATTGCTTTAGAGCTTTGTGGAATTAAAGCATTGAGTTTTGCTGTAGGTGCTTATTTGCCTTTGAGCACTACCTTGCCAATTTTTATTGGAGGAGCAATTAGAGGTTTGGTTGATAAAAAACAAGCTGGTACTCACAAAACTCCTGAAGAAGAAGAATTAGGCAAGGGTAGTTTATTTGCCACAGGTTTGGTTGCTGGTGGTGCAGTTGCTGGTGTTGTAATTGCTTTTATTAGTGGCAGTTCTTGGGGTAAAAGCTTTTTAGATAAAGTTTCTTTAGAGCATATTCTTGAAACCTCTTTAGGCACTAATGGATATTTTTTATTAGGTGTAATTTTATTTGCTGTAATGGGCTTGATGTTATATAAAGTTGCGTTAAAAAAGGATGAGTTGAAATAAGCCTGAGTATAAATTTATTTGTAGGGTAATAATGAAAAAAGTAGTCAATTTCATTTTGTTAATATTGGTTTTACAATTTGCAAATGCTCAAAAAATTGAAAAATATTTCGATTTTCAATGGAGAGAAACCAGCAGTGAGTATGCCATGTTTTATGGTGTTTGGGAAAAAGTAGATTCACTTTGGCATAGAAAAGATTACTTTATCCATCAAAAATCCTTGCAAATGGAGGGTTTTTTTAAAGACGAAGCATGTAAAGTGCATCATGGAAAATTTACTCGTTATTATACAAATGGAAATATAGAAAGCACAAGTAATTATCAAAACAATTCTAAAGAGGGAGTTTTTATTTCGTATCATCCAAATGGCATGATTAAAGATTCTGCTTTTTACCGAAATAATAAAATGATAGGCACGTCCGTAGCATGGTATCCTTCAGGAAATATTATGTATGAAAGATGGCTTGATACATTGGGTAATCAATCTGGAATTTTTGTTGATTATTTTGACAATGAAAAAATTTCATATAAAGGGAGGTGGGGTAAAGATTTTATAAAAACTGGAACATGGACATATTATCACAACAATGGCAATAAAGCACAAAATGTTGTTTATGTAAATGATACTTCAAAGCAGGTTATTTGTTATGATACAAGTGGAGTTGAGCAAGAAACTTGTGAATTAGCCGATACTCCTGCCCAATTTAAAGGAGGAGGTTCAATTTCATTAACTAAATATATTGAAAAGAGAGTGTATTGGCCAAATGACTATAAGTTTACTAATCAAGGAAAAGCAACAGTAACTGTTAGGTTTACTATAGATGAAATGGGAAAGGTTAAAAATCCTTTTGTATTAAGAGGCTTTCACCCTGCATTCGATAAAATTGCCATGCAAATTTTTGTTGGGATGCCAAATTGGAGTCCTGCAATTCATCATAACAGGAAGGTGGAGCAAAATTTTATTCAATCTATTTCATTTACTTCACCAGAATAATTGAAACAAAAAAAACAATAATGACAATCCTCATCACAGGTGCTACTTCAGGTTTTGGAAAAGCTATGGCATATACTTTTGCACAGCATCAACATAATTTAATCATTACTGGTCGCAGAGAAAATTTACTGCTGCAATTAGCACAAGAACTTCAACAAGAATATAGTATAAAAGTGCTACCCCTATTATTTGATGTTCAAGATAAAAAAGCTGTTTTTGCTGCAATAAACTCTATTCCAAATGAATTTAAAAAGATAGACGTTTTAATTAATAATGCTGGTTTAGCTTTAGGTAGAGAGAATGCCGATGAAGCGTTGCTCGAAGATTGGGAAACGATGATAGATACTAATGTAAAAGGTTTAATGTATGTAACTAAAGCTGTATTGCCCTTAATGATTGCCAATAAACAAGGGCATATTATAAATATGGGAAGCGTAGCTGCCAAGCAAATGTATCAATTTGGTAATGGTTATTGTGCCTCTAAAGCAGCTATTGATGCTTTTAGCGAAACTTTAAGGATTGATTTATTGCCCCACAACATTAAAGTTACAGCCATACATCCTGGAGCTGCTGAAACTGAATTTGCAATGGTTAGGTTTAAAGGTAATATCGAAAAAGCTAGTGCTACTTACAATGGATTTACCCCATTAGCAGCTGCAGATGTTGCTAATATTGTGTATTATTGCAGCACACTGCCAAAGCATGTATGTATAAACGATTTAGTTGTTACTTGTACAGCACAAGCCAATGCAGTTTATTTTCATAAAGATTAATTGCTTATAGTTAATTTCTACTTTTTAATTGGTGCATGCAACTATCAATCATTATTGTAAATTACAATGTAAAATACTTTTTAGAGCAATGTTTATACAGTGTTGTTAAAGCAATGGAAGGCATTGAGGCAGAAATTGTAGTGGTTGATAATGCTAGCATAGACAATAGTGTAAGTTATTTACAGAAACTTTTTCCAAGAATTAAATTTATAGAAAGTAAGCAAAATTTGGGTTTTGCAAAAGCCAATAATTTGGCATTGCCTTACATTAAAGGTAATTATGTATTGTATTTAAATCCAGATACTATTTTGCCTGAAGATTGCTTAAAAAATTGCTTACAATTTTTTAAAGATTATCCAAATTGTGGAGCTTTGGGTGTGCAAATGATTGATGGTACGGGTAAGTTTTTGCCTGAAAGTAAAAGAGCATTTCCATCTCTTAAAACAGCTTTTTTTAAGCTAATAGGATTGTCGTTAGTTTTTCCAAAATCTTCCATATTCAATAAATATGCTTTAGGTAACCTAAACAAAGAAAATACGCATGAAGTTGATGTTTTGGCTGGTGCATTTATGATGCTTCCCAAACATGTTGTAGATAAAACAAATGGGTTTGATGAAGCCTATTTTATGTATGGCGAGGATATAGATTTGAGTTATCAGGTACAACAATTAGGATATAAAAATTATTATTTTGGTAATCAATCTATTATTCATTTTAAGGGAGAAAGTACCAAACGTGGCAGCTTAAATTATGTTCGCATTTTTTACAAAGCCATGAGCATTTTTGTAACTAAGCATTATAGTCAGAAAAAAGCTACATTATTTGTAAGTATTATAAATTTAGCCATTTGGTTGCGAGCATTTGTAAGTGTTTTTCAAAATATAATTAAAAAATTAGGGCTGCCAATTATTGATGCTGCAATAGTTTCGGCTAGTCTTTATGTTACACAATGGTACTGGATACAGTTTATTCGATCTGGTAAAGCTTTCGACAACGATTTAATTCAATTTGCCATTCCTGTTTTTACCTTAGTTTTTGTAATAGGTGCCTTTTTGAGTGGGATGTATGATACTGTTGTGAAACCTTTAAAGTCTTTTGTGTCTTCAATTTCAGCCATTATAGTTGTTTTGGCTGTTTACTCTCTTTTGCCAGAAGATATGCGTTTTTCAAGAGGTGTAATTTTAATTGGAGGTTTAATAAGTAGTTTATTGGTTACTTTTTGCAGATGGGTTTTCTTGAAAAATAAGTGGTTTTTAAAATCTGCTACCGATGATTTATTTGAGCAAAGTGTAGTGGTTGGATCATTAAACGATTACCAGCAGGTAGTAAATATTTTGCAGCAAAGAAATAATTCTGAAAGAATTTTGGGAAGGGTGGGTATAAAGCAAAACGAAATAAATAGTATTGGCACTTTTGAACAATTGCCCAAGTTAATTGACAAATTAAACCTCAAAGAAGTTATTTTTTGTGAAGGAAATGTTACTTATAAAGAAATAATAAATTATCTCCACTACTCAAAAAATCAACATTTAAACTTTAGATTTCATGCCAAAAAAAGCAATAGTATAGTTGGTAGCGATTCTAAAGCATCTACAGGTGAAGCCATAAGTATCGAGGATTTTTATAATATTGGTTTGCCATATCAGCAAAGAATGAAAAAGTTAATTGATGTTTGGGTGGCATTATTTGTAATTATAACATCTCCTTTAATGCTGCTATTCAAAAAAAACATAGTTCAACTTTACAAAAATGCTTTTGATGTTTTGTGGGGTAATAAAACTTGGATAGGCTATACTACAACTTCTACAAAATTGCCAAAGCTTTCGCCAGGTGTTATTTCTCCTCAAGGCTTTGCAATAAATCAACCTTATCCTGTTGTGACAACTGTTTTACAAAAAACAGATAAACTATATGCCAAAGAATACGACTGGATAATTGATATAAAAATCATCTATCAATATTTTGGTAGCCTCGATAAGTAGAACTATATCACATACTCTTTCCATTCATACAGTAAAAATTCATTTTGAAATAATAGTTTGTAACATTTTTGAGGTTCTTACGTTTTTTTGAATGTTGTTTTACAACCTTTAGCTATTTTTTACTCTTTTAAATAATTGTAAAGAATAACAAGTCAACAAATCAAAAAAAAAGAACAACCAATATGAGAAAATACTTTTTAGTATGCTTGCTCACTTTTTTGTACAGCCAATTAATTGCCCAAACTGCTCCAAAAACTGTAAGAGAATTAAAAGCCTTTCGTACAACTGCAAAACCAAAAATGGATGGTGATATAAAAGATTCCGTTTGGCAAAGTGCCACTTTGTTTACAAAATTTGTAGAATGGAGACCAACCTTTGGTAGAGAAGAATTACACCAAAACCGAACTGAAATTTATTTGATGTACGATAATGAAAATTTTTACATTGCTGGTTACTGCCATGAAGCCACTAAAGATAGTATAAGCAAAGAGTTAATTGGTCGTGATAATGTAGGTGTAAATGATTTTGTTGGTGTAATGTTTGATACTTATAACGATAGGATAAATGGATTTGGCTATTATGTAACACCTTTAGGCGAGCAGTTTGATGCCAAATATAGTAGCACTGGTGAAGATGGAAGTTGGAGTAGTGTATATGAAACTCATGCAAAAATTGTAGAAGATGGCTGGACTTTTGAAATGCGTATTCCTTATGCAGCCATTCGTTTTGTTGCTAAACCATTGCAAACATGGGGCATAAATATTACTAGACGTAGAAATAAGACTGGGCAACAATTTATGTGGAATCCTACCGATCCCACTTTTGGTGGAAACTTTTTTGGTCAATTTGGATTGCTTACAAACATTGAAAATATTAAACCACCAGTACGTTTGTCATTCTCTCCATATATATCAACTTATGCTAATCATTATCCATTAAACCAGCCAGGTGTAAGTAATTGGGCTACACAAGTAAATGGTGGTATGGATGTTAAGTATGGTATTAATCAGGCATTTACTTTAGACATGACGTTGATACCAGATTTTGGACAAGTACAAAGCGATAATCAAATTTTAAACCTTACTCCTTTTGAAGTTCGTTTCAATGAAAATAGAAACTTTTTTACAGAAGGAACCGAGCTTTTTGGCAAAGGAAATTTATTTTATAGCAGAAGAGTTGGCGGCACACCCATAAATTATTGGGATGTTTACAATAAGCTTGGTGCAGATGAAGAAGTAATAAAAAATCCTCAGGAAACTAAACTTATAAATGCAACCAAAGTAAGTGGAAGAAACCAAAAGGGTTTAGGAATTGGAGTTTTTAACGCTTTAGTTTCTGCTCAGCATGCTATTGTAAAAGATAGAGTAAAAAATACAGAAAGAGAAGTTGAAACTAGCCCCCTTACCAATTACAACATTATAGTATTGGATCAAAGTTTAAAAAACAGTAGCAGTGTATCTTTCATCAATACCAATGTTACACGAAATGGAACAGATTATGATGCTAATGTTTCTGCTGCATTATTTGACATTTACGATAAAAAACAAAACTGGAATGTAAATGGAAAAATTGTTAGTAGTAACTTAATTGGCTATTTACCCAACGGAAAAACAGAAACGGGATATGCACATAGTTTTGGTGTAGGAAAAACTGGTGGAAGATGGATGTTTAATTATTGGCAAGATCTTACAAATAGTACATATCAGCAAAATGATATGGGATATTTTACAAATAATAACTACATTGATAATGGTTTTTGGACAGGATACAAATGGGTAAAACCTGGTAAATGGTACAATCGTTTAAATGTAAATTTTAACACTTGGTATAGCCGTAGATTAAATCCTGGTGATTATCAAAATTTTGGAGTGAATAGTAACTTTAATGGACAATTAAAAAATCTTTGGTGGTTTGGGGTTTTTGCAAATTATAATGCACAAGAAAATGACTTTTATGAAGCTCGTAGAGATGGTTATGTTTTTAAAAGGCCAGAAAGAACAACTGCAGGTTTTTGGCTAGGTTCTAATGATGCCAAAAAATATAGTGCAAGTACTGAAATGAGTATTAGCCATGCTAAAAGTATAAATGCAGTTGGTGTAGATATAAGTTTTTATCAGCAATTTAGATTTAATAATAAACTCACAGTTTCCTTAAATACTCAACTAGAAGACAGAAAAAATAACTTTGGTTTTGCTACAATTGTTAACGATAGTGTATTAGTTGGTTTAAGAAAAAGAGAAACCATTACCAACACATTTGTTATAAAATATAACTTTACAAATATGATGGGGTTAAACCTTAGAGTACGTCATTATTGGAGTGAAGTAAGATACAACCAATATCAAAACCTAGATAAGTTTGGAAATGTAACCAATGTAAATACTAATGCCAATGCTAACTACAATGTAAACTTTTTTAATGTTGATTTAAACTACACTTGGCAATTTGCTTTGGGAAGCTTTATAAACATAAACTGGAAAAATCAAATTTCTAATTTTGATAAGCTTGTAGGTGATGGATATTTTAAAAACTTGGGAAACATAGTTCAAGCTAACCAAGCAAATAGCTTCTCAATTAGAGTAATTTATTTTTTAGATTATTTAGATTTAAAACGAAAGAAATAGGTTTTGCAAAAGGCTATGTTAGTTTTGAAAATAACCTAAAAAATTAATTCACAAGTTTTTTAAATTATGGTATTAATTGCTAATATGCTTTCAAATCCATTGCAAAATAATATCCACTATTTGAAAACCCTTTATCAACTTTCATTTCAAATTTTAAGGAGATTACAAGCAATTTACAAAGGTTTATGTCCTGTGTAAAAACCAAAAATCCAAATCCTTGAAGTGAAAAACTTTGAGGATTTTTTTTGAGGCATTAAACCAGCATACGCTACAATTAATAAACTATTAATGCTAATTCAAGAAATTTAATACTAATTATTTGTTTTTGGATAAAAAAACAAACCCTTCGATTACGAAGGGTTTGTTAAATATAAAGAGCTAATAGATCTATAAATTCCCCAATACAATTGCTTTTAAACTTTCAATGCTTACACGCTCTTGAAGCATACTATCTCTATGCCTTATAGTTACAGTTTTATCTTCTAAACTTTGATGATCTACTGTTACACAAAAAGGTGTACCTACAGCATCTTGCCTTCTGTAACGCTTGCCAATAGCATCTTTTTCTTCATAAAAGCATTTAAAACTTTGCTTGCAATCGTCAAAAATAGTTTTAGCTAATTCTGGCAATCCATCTTTTTTTGTTAGAGGAAAAATAGCCAGTTTTGTTGGTGCAACTTTTGCTGGAAACTTTAAAACCACTCTACTATCTTGTGTGCCATCTTCTTTAGCAAAAGTTTCCTCTGTATAAGCTTCAGAAAGTATTAGTAAAAACAATCGGTCTAAACCAATGGAAGTTTCAATTACATAAGGTATATAGTTTCCATAAGGTTTTCCTGTGGCTTCATCAATATCATTATCAAAATATTGTTGTTTCTTTTTGCTAAATTCTTGGTGTCTGCTTAAATCGTAGTCAGTTCTGCTATGTATGCCTTCTACTTCTTTAAATCCAAAAGGAAATTCATATTCAATATCTAAAGCAGCATCGGCATAGTGGGCAAGTTTTACGTGGTCGTGAAACTTATATTTTGCAGCATCAATTCCTAAACTTAAGTGCCATTGCAATCTAGTTTCTTTCCAATAATTATACCATTCTTTTTGAGTGCCAGGGCGTACAAAAAATTGCATTTCCATTTGTTCAAACTCTCTCATTCTAAAAATAAATTGTCTGGCAACAATTTCGTTTCTAAATGCTTTGCCCGTTTGTGCAATACCAAAAGGTATTTTCATACGAGCGGTTTTTTGCACATTTAAAAAGTTAACAAAAATGCCTTGTGCCGTTTCTGGACGTAAGTAAATGGTATCTGCTTCATCTGTAACGCTACCTAGTTTAGTGTCAAACATTAGGTTAAATTGTCTAATATCTGTCCAATTACAAGTGCCACTTACACTACATTTTATTTTGTTGTCTTCAATAAACAATTTAAGATTAGTATAATCTTCCGCTGCAAGTAGTTTGTCTAAAGTGGCTTCTATCGTTTCAGCTTCTTCAAGTTTTCCTTGTTGCTTCAAATCTTCGGAAAAAGCTTCAACTAAATGATCAACCCTATAACGTTTCTTGCTGTCTTTATTGTCAATCATTGGGTCGCTAAAACTATCTACATGTCCACTAGCTTTCCAAGTGGTTGGGTGCATAAAAATTGCTGCATCAATACCTACTATATTATCTTGAAGCTGAGTCATGCTTTTCCACCAATAATCCCTTAGGTTTTTTTTAAGTTCACTACCATTACTTCCATAGTCATATACAGCACTTAAGCCATCATAAATTTCACTACTTTGAAAAACAAAACCATATTCTTTTGCGTGTGCAATTATTGCTTGTAATTTATTATCGTTTGCCATGGTTGCAAATATAGAGGCTTTAACAAAACGCTATTTTATTGTATAAAATCAAGTAAATAATTTTATTCGTTAAGAGCTATCTGATTAAAAAAATTCGATTTTAAATTATTAATTCACCAAAAACACCATCTTCAAATAAATAATAAAAAGTATAAGCAATGCTTTACATTTTCCCAAATAAGCAAGTTTTAGTATGTAATTTTGCCAACTATCTATCAAATATTTTTCAATGAAAAAAATTTACTTCTACATCATCTTTTTTGTAACCCTAGTTTTAGTTTTTTGGTATTTTATATTTAAAGATCAGGATATCTTTAATAAAAGTACACTTACTGTTAGAGGAAGGGTTCAGCCTTTTATGTTCACTAATCAAGATAGTAGTTCATTTACTAATCTTGACATGAAAGGTAAAGTATGTGTAATTGAATATTTTTTTACCACTTGCCAAGGCATTTGCCCAAAAATGAATGTGAATATGAAAAATATTTACGAAACTTTTAAAACCAAAGACGATTTTTTAATTGTTTCCCATACTTGTCAACCAGAAGTTGATAGTATTCCTTTACTTAAAGCCTACGCACAAAAAATGCAAGCCAATACCAATAAATGGGTTTTTGTTACAGGAAGTAAAGATAGTTTGTATCGCATGGCTCGTTTTAGTTATGGCTTAGATGATCCTAAAAATGAAGTTGCCAATATTGAAGACGATTTTATACATACACAGTTTTTTACTTTGGTGGATAAGAATGGCAATGTACGAGGTGGTGTATATGATGGCTTAAAAAAAGAAGAAATAGAAAAGCTAAAAAAAGATATAGAAGGGTTGTTAAAAGAAAAGCCTATAGGTAATAATTTTACCAATGGGTTTAATAATTAAAGCCTACAAGTATTTCGTTTTACTAGTGCATTTTAGTATAATCAACAGCATGAAAATTGAAATTTAGTACAAGGTAAACCCTATCTTTAACGCTCAATTTGTATTAAAAATGAAATTTTATTTGCTTGTTATAAGTACCTTGTTGCTATCATCCTCTTTTGCACAAAAAGCTGCTACATTGCACAAAAAAAGTATTGTAATAGATACCCATAATGATGTAATAAGTGGTGTAATCATTAAAGGAAAATCTATAGAAACAAACTTACTTGGAAAAGCTCATACAGATATTCAACGAATGCAAGAAGGAGGAATTGATGTACAATTTTTCTCCATTTTTTGTGACGAGAGATATGGGAAGAATGCTGCATTTGCTTTTGCTAATAGACAAATTGATAGCTTATATGCTATAGTAAATAGAAATTCATCTGCAATGCAATTAGCAAATAATTATTTTGATTTAAAAAGGGTAGTAAGCCAAAAAAAAATTGCTTGTATGATTGGTGTAGAAGGTGGCCACATGATTGAAGACAATATAAATTACTTAGATAGCTTGTACAAGCGTGGAGCAAGATACCTAACCCTTACTTGGAACAATAGCACATCTTGGGCAACTTCGGCTAAAGATGAAGTTAAAAATCCAAACCTTGCTTTTAAAGGATTAACACCATTAGGCAAACAAATTGTTCAAAGAATGAATGCTTTGGGTATGTTGGTTGATTTGTCTCATGTTGGTGAACAAACTTTTTACGATGCCATTGCAACATCTACAAAACCAATAATTGTTTCACATAGTTGTGTACACAAATTATGTGGGCATTTACGTAATTTAAAAGACGACCAAATAAAAGCTGTTGCAAAAAATGGTGGCGTAATTCACTTAAATTTTTATAGTGGCTTTTTGGATAGTAATTACATGAAAAACAAAGATGCATTTCTTTTACAATACAAGCCAATTGTAGATTCCTTAAAGTTAAAAGGCGTTCCTGAATACGAACTTGAAGATGTAGTAATGGCTATGTATCCTAAAGAAGCAGATAAACTAAGACCTCCTTTTGAATTGCTGATGCAACATATCGATTACATTAAAAACCTTGTTGGAGTTGATTATATTGGTTTAGGAAGTGATTTTGATGGAATTGAAAGTGCACCAATTGGTTTAGATGGAGTACAAAATTTTCCTTCAATAACAGAGGCATTACTAAATCGTGGTTACACTAAAAAAGAGGTAGAAAAAATTTTAGGCTTAAACTTTTTAAGAGTATTAAAAGCCAACGAAAAAAATACAATCAAATTATAAAAAAAACTTAGAGTCCTAGAGTCTTTGTGGCAAAATAAAAAACATGAAAAGAATAGTTATAAGTGTAATTGCAATAATAGCAAGTTTCAAAATTGTTGCACAACCAAGTTTTATAAAAGATAGTTTAGATACTTATATAGAGCAAGGATTAACTTATTATAGCATACCTGGACTTGCTATTACCATTGTACACAATGGTAAAGTGGTTGTACAAAAAGGGTATGGTGTTACAGATTACAAAACCAATCAAGCAGTAGATGAAAATACATTGTTTATGATTGCTAGTAATAGTAAACTGTTTACTGGAACAGCTTTGGCACAATTAGAGTACAACAAAAAATTATCTCTCAATGATAAAATTATAAAATACTTTCCCAATTTTAAACTGTACGATCCAATAACAACTCAATTAGTAACTATTAAGGATATGTTGGGGCATCATTTAGGCACTAAAACTTTTCAAGGTGATTTTACTTTTTGGAATAGTAAATTATCTCGTCAAGAAATTATGAATCGTATGCGTTTTTTACAACCAGCAGCCGATTTTAGAGCTAGTTATGGATATTGTAATAGTTGTTTTTTAACAGCTGGAGAAGTAATTCCAAAAGTAACTAATATGCCTTGGGAAGTGTATGTTTTTGATAGCATTGTTTCTCCATTACAAATGAACAATACCTATACACTAAGTGCAGGTTTGGAAAACTTGCCCAATATTGCAAAGCCACATACCAATAATTTTACTGGAAAACTGCAAGAAATTCCTTTCGATAGAATTGATAATCTTGGGCCAGCAGGCAGTATGGTTAGTAATGTAAAAGACTTAAGTAATTGGTTATTGATGCAATTAGATAGTGGTAGATTTAATGGTAAACAAATTTTGCAATGGCCTGTGGTACGTAAAACAAGAGATATGATTACACCATTATCTAGTCGTAAAAATGGCACTACACATTTTAATGCTTATGGATTGGGTGTTTTTATAAACGATTATTATGGCAAACAAGTTTTTAGCCATACTGGCGGAGCTGATGGTTTTGTAACAAATACTTGTTTTATTCCTGAGATTAATTTAGGAATAAGTGTGCTTACTAATAATGATAATCAACCATTTTTTGAGTACCTTAGAATGCAAATTATTGATGCTTATGTTGGTGCCAATTATGTAAATAGAAGTAAAGAAAATTTGGCTCAGCATATAACCGATAATCAAGAAAATATAGATAAAATTTATAGTTGGCAACAACGTGTAAAGGGAGCCAAAACACCATTGCCTTTAAAGGCTTTTGCAGGCGAATATCAAAACGATTTATATGGAAAAATAAAGATAAGTGCCAACGAAAATCATTTAATTGCCTCATTTCCAAACCATAGAAATTTAACTGCAAAAATTGAGTATATGGATAATGAAGAATGGATAGTAACCTTTAATCAGGTGATGTTTGGTATAAGTACAACTAAATTCCTTATAGAAGATAAAAAAGTAAAATCAGTAGATATAAAAGTTGCCGATTTTATAGAGTACGATGCTTATAATTTTAAGAAAGTTATTATTCAATAGTCAGTAGTCACTAAGTCATTGGTCATTGGTCATAAGTCATTGATCAGTAGTCATTTGTTAATAGTCTTTAGTCATAAAAATTTATATAATCAATATAAAAATATT
>JBMLOQ010000012.1:0-1672 GCA_049242885.1 Chitinophagaceae bacterium | reverse complement strand
TCATTTGTTAATAGTCTTTAGTCATAAAAATTTATATAATCAATATAAAAATATTAAATATAAAATATCAAATATTAAATCAATCAATCGTCAATCAATAAATCATCAATAAAATGCTTGTCAAAGAAATTATTTCCTCCCTCAATTTCAACCAACTTAATTGTAAAGGTTGGGTTCAAGAGGCTGCACTGAGAATGTTGTGCAATAATTTACATCCTGATGTTGCCGAATTGCCAGAACAATTAATTGTTTATGGAGGCCGAGGGAAAGCTGCACGAAATAAAGAATCATTCATTAAAATTATTGAGTGTTTAAAAAAACTAGAAAACGATGAAACCCTTTTAATACAAAGTGGCAAGCCTGTTGCCATTTTAAAAACTCATGAGGATACTCCAAGAGTTTTAATCTCCAATTCACAACTCGTTCCCAATTGGGCAAATTGGAATCATTTTGATGAGTTAGAAAAAAAAGGATTGATGATGTATGGACAAATGACAGCAGGTTCTTGGATTTATATTGGTAGTCAGGGCATTGTTCAAGGCACTTACGAAACATTTGCTGCTGTTGCAGATAAGCATTTTGGTGGAAGTTTAAAGGGTACACTTAGCGTAACTGCTGGTTTAGGTGGTATGGGTGGTGCACAGCCATTGGCAATTACTATGTGCAGTGGTGTTGCACTTTGTGCAGAAGTGGAAGCGTGGAGAATTGATAAAAGAATTGAAACAAAATACCTAGATGTAAAGTATTTAGAAATTGACGAAGCAATTGATGCAGCTTTGTTAGCAAAGCAACAAGGAATTCCTTTGAGTATAGGAGTTTTGTGCAATGCAATTGATTTGTTACAAAGATTATTGGATAGAAATATTGTAGTTGATGTACTTACAGATCAAACATCTGCACATGATCCATTGATTGGTTATTTTCCTCACGGCTTATCTATTAATGAAGCCAATGAACTGAGAGAAAGTAATAAAGAAAAATATTTGCAACTATCTTATCATAGTATGTACATTCACGTACAATTAATGCTTGCGTTACAAAATAAAGGTGCTATTACTTTTGATTATGGAAACAATTTAAGAGCAAGGGCTCAAGAGTATTATACAACATTAAACATTAAGCCTTCAGCCTTTAACGCTTTTGGTTTCCCTGGTTTTGTGCCAGCTTATATTCGTCCATTATTTTGCGAAGGTAAGGGCCCTTTTCGTTGGGTTGCTTTAAGTGGCGACCCTGCAGATATTGCAGTTACAGATGAAGTAATTCTAAATCTTTTTCCAAACAATACTTCATTACATAGATGGATGAAAATGGCTAAAGAAAAAATAGCTTTTCAAGGATTGCCTGCACGTATTTGTTGGCTTGGGCAAGGTGAAAGAGAAAAAGCAGGTTTGGCATTTAACGAGCTTGTAAAAACTGGAAAAGTAAAAGCACCAATTGTAATTGGTAGGGATCATTTAGATACAGGAAGTGTTGCAAGCCCCAATAGAGAAACAGAAAGTATGCTAGATGGTAGTGATGCTGTGGCAGATTGGCCATTGCTAAATGCATTGGTAAATACTGCTGGTGGTGCAAGTTGGGTAAGTTTGCACCATGGTGGAGGTGTAGGCATGGGTTATAGTATTCACAGTGGAATGGTAATTGTAGCAGATGGTACAGATGCTGCTGCAAAAAG
>JBMLOQ010000011.1:0-6451 GCA_049242885.1 Chitinophagaceae bacterium | reverse complement strand
GTTGGATCTTCTCCTTCTCTTTTTAAAGGAAAAACACCAGCCGTAAAAGGGAAACTTCCGGGAAAATTTTCTTGACCTTGCCAACGAAGCAAATCACCCCAATCTCTAAACTTTGGTAATACTACTTTAGGGATTTTTGTACCAGATAAGCTAGTGCTAAACATGGGTTGTTGAATAACTTTATCCCTTACCTTGTACTCATAAAATTCTTTGCTGTAGGCTTTTAATTTTTCGTCCCAATTGTTAATTAATTTGCGAGCAACTGGAGTTAATTGATCTTTTAAATAATTAAATTGTTCTTTCATTAACACCAAAGCCATTTCCTTTCCTTCCGTTTTTGAGGTAGATTGGATAATGATATCGATTGCACCTTGTAATTGATACAACTTACTTGCAATAGCCACTTGTTCTTTAACTAAATCGTCGTAACTACGATTAGCTTCAGCAATTTCACTTAAATATCTTGTTCTATTTGAAGGAATAATTGCTGCTGAAACATTTGCAGTTTGATTAAAGTTGTAATCACCAAAACCAATATTTGTTTTGTCTTTTATTTTTTGAAGAATGATACTAAACAATTGATTTACGCCATCATCATTAAACTTACTAGCCACGCTACCTACAATAGGCAATTCTTCATCTTTTGCCATGAATAATTGATGGTTGCGTTTGTATTGTTTACGAACATCTTGCAAAGCATCTAAAGCACCAGCTTTATCAAATTTGTTGATGCAAATAACATCGGCATAATCGAGCATGTTAATTTTTTCGAGCTGTGAAGCTGCTCCATATTCTGGCGTCATTACATACAAACTCACATCGCAATAATCCAAAATACTTGCATCGCTTTGCCCAACCCCTGCACTTTCTACAACTATTAAATCAAAGGCAGCTTGTTTGCAAATATTTATAGCATCTTGTAAATAGGCACTAATAGCAGTATTATCTTCTCTTGTGGCCAAACTTCTCATATAAGCACGAGGGTGTGAAATTGCATTCATGCGAATTCTATCGCCCAATAATGCACCACCAGATTTTTTCTTGCTTGGATCAATGCTAATAACTGCAATGGTTTTATCGGTAAAGCTCGTTAAAAATCTACGAACAATTTCATCAGTAACAGAGCTTTTTCCTGCACCACCTGTACCAGTAATTCCAAGAACTGGAATAGTATTTTGAATGTTTAATGATGAATGCTGAATTGGTTTTATTACTGATGAATAATCTTGTCCATTCTCAGCTAAGGTTATAGCTCTTGCAATTAAGCGTACATCTTTAACTTCATCTAACGGAAGTTTATCATTCCAATCAACTTTTAGATTTTCACTTTTAGATTTTGACTTTTCTATTACCTCTTCAATCATGCCTTCCAAACCTAATTTTCTACCATCGTCTGGACTATATATTTTAGTGATTCCATAAGCATGCAGTTCTTCAATTTCTGTTGGCAAAATGGTGCCACCGCCACCACCAAAAATTTGTATGTGACCACATCCGTTTTCTACCAATAAATCTTTCATGTATTTAAAAAATTCTACATGACCACCTTGATAAGATGTAATAGCAATGCTATGAGCGTCTTCTTCAATCGCACATTCTACAATTTCGTGCACACTTCTATTATGACCTAAATGAATAATTTCGGCACCTTTTTGCTGCATTATTCTACGCATAATATTTATGGCAGCATCGTGCCCATCAAACAAGCTGGCGGCTGTAACAATTCTAACTTTATTGGTAGCAATCATATTAAAATAAATTGAGTGCAAAAGTAAAGTTTAAAAACTTACAGTTGTTAGCAAAAAGGGAAAAGGAAATTATATTTTGCAGACCTTGAAAATCTTGTATTTAAATTATAGCACCAAATACAATATTGTTGTTGATACCTACCTTAAAAAGGCAAAAACCTATGTAAAACATCATTTTTATATATAGTGTGAGTGATTAATACAAAAAAGGAGATTGCTTTTATCAATCTCCTTTTGTATTTATTTTGGATAATAATTTACTGTTGTAATTTCCAAAGTTCTGTGTATTCGGTAAGTGTTTTTTCTTTTTCTAATAAAGCTTTAAGGCTTTGTTTAAATTGAGTGCTGAGGTTATTTATTTGTAATATATTATTTATTAATTGAGTGGTTACCATAGTTCCTTTGGGCAAAGGTGTGTTTGTGCCTTTTATATTGGCAGTAAAGAATTTGCTTGGTAGGGATGCACCTGTAACTCCTCCACTTGGCATACCTAATAACTCTACATTAAGGGTTGTAGAAACTATAGGAACTTTGTTTTCCCAGCTAAGTGAAATGTTAACTACTGCTTTTAAAATAGCATTGGTTTTTAAAGCTTGTATAAGCTTAGTTTCTCCGTGTAAACTAAAAGCCAATGGAGCAGACCCTCTAAACTCTTTTAAGTTTTTATAAGAAGCACTAAAATGCTCTTCAACATTTTCGTTATTATTTTGATATGCTTCTAAGTCTTGATATATTTTATTTGAAACTACTTCATCTGGTGGAGTTAAAGTTACATTCATTTCTTCTTTGAAAATAGATGCTAATGAAGTATATAATTGTTGAGTAGCACTATTTAAAACTTCAGTAGGTATTTGTGGAAATTGAATTTCTTTGGTTGTTGTTATGGTTCTGTCTAATACTTTGTTTTCAGATTGATCGTAATAGTAAGTATTGCCTTTTATTGTAATGCTAACTGGTGCTATAGTTTTTGCAAACTGAAGTGGACTGCTGAAGTAGGCATTTTGTTTAGAAATTGACCAATTTGATTCTTTTAGTTTAAACCCTTCAACTCTTTGTACTGGATTTAAAATGTTTACTGCCATATAACTACTAGTACCTGCATAATAGTTTATGGGTTCTTTATAAATGCCATTTTCATCTGTGGCTTGCTTTACTTCTGTTTCAGAAACAAATATGTATGGATTGGTAAACTTGAAGTTGTTTTGGTCTTCTTGTTGGTTTAAATGTTTAAACATATAACCAGGAATTGTTATTTTTTTTGCAGCTCTAAAACTACCTACTTCTATTTGTGCTCTAATGCCAATAGTTTGCATTACTACTTCTAGTTTAATAAAACTATTTGGTGTAAAACCATCTAACTCAAGGGTGAAATCTTTTGATAAATCTATTGTGGCATTGCTAGTTTGCCCATTTACCGATACAATTTTTAGTTTATTTTGTTTGGGAACTAAAGTAAATTTTGCACTTCCAATTTTGGTTTTTAACTCCAAAGTTTTATTACTGTTGCTACCATCAAAAATTTTAGTATAAGTACCAGCGGCTTGATAATCACTTTTTACACCATTCATCATTACGTCTCCATCTAGTTTGTAAAAAAAGGATTTGTCTTTAGGCAAAAGCATTACACCTACTAAATCTCCACCTTCCTTCCAACCATTAAAAAAATCAGTTTGCATGGTGCCTACACTTTTAGGATACAAATTGCTGCTAACAAAAATTGCTGGCAAAAAGCTTTCAAAATTATCTGTGTTTTTTGTAGTGCCTAGCATTGTTCCACTTACATTGGCAGCACCTTTTGCAACCTTGCTTATTATTTTTTGGAAAAAACTGCCACCCGATTTTTTTTCTTCTTTTTTTGGTGGTGTGCTATCCGTTGTTGGGGTTTCGTCTTTTTTCTTTTTCCAAAATTGTGCTTCCGTATTACTGCATACTAAAAGCGTTAGGATTGATAGTGCTAAATATTTTTTCATACATTTTATTTGACTGCAAATTGCAATAAATAAAAAAGGTGTACATACCTTATGTATGGTATATTTTATGCTTTTATAAAAATTTGATAAGTAAAGTGTTTAAAATAGTTTGAAGAAAATTGTAAAATACAGTAGTTTTATTAATTGGTTAGCAGATGTACAGCTAATAAAAATTATGTTAGGATGATACGATTAATTAATTTTTTCTCTTTTCTATTTTTACACCTTGAATATTGCCTAGTTTAAATAATACTTCTTGAACTTTTGGTTTAGGAACACTAATGCCTATTTGTGCAAAAAGTAATATTTCTTGCTTGTAAATTGTACAGCCAAATTGTTTTGCCATTGTAATTATAGTATTTAGCACAGTATAATCACAGCTTACTTCGTAATCTTCAAAAACTTGCTTTTGAACTATTGGTGTAGTTTGTAAAGCTAATGTTGTAGCGGTTTTGTAGGCATTTATCAAGCCAGGAACGCCAAGCAAAGTTCCTCCAAAATACCTTACTACAACAACTAAAACATTTGTAATTTGTTTGCTAATTATTTGATTTAAAATGGGTTTTCCTGCACTTCCATTGGGTTCTCCTGCATCACTACTTCTTGCATTATTGTTATCTAATCCAATTTTATAAGCATAGCAAAAATGGTTGGCTTTTGGGTTTTCGTCTTTTAATTTTTTTATAATTTGCTTATACTCTTCAGCTTGTTTTAGAGGAAATGCATGAGCAATAAATTTACTTCCTCTATCTGTAAAAGTAGCTGTAGAATATTGTTCTATAGTTTGGTAATAATCGTTATGGGTTGCTTGCATTTGTATAGAAAGAAATTGTATCGTTTTGTAATTGAATTTGTTTTGTAAGTTGATTGTTTTTTAAAATAGGACTTTTAATACCCGCTTTAACCACTAATTTATTATTTGTAATTACATAGCATTCATTATACCAATTGTTGTCGATAAAATATTGCAATAATTTACTGCCACCCTCTATTAGAATGCTTTGGATACCAAGTGTATTGCAAGTTTCAATTAGAATATTATAAAGATTTCCAGGATTGTATTGTATAAAATGGATATTATCTTGAATGCATGATTTTATTGTATTGAAAACTATAGTAGTTGCTTTTCCATTATATAAATTGGCTGTAGCACTAACTTCCAACTTATCATCTACAAACATTCGTATTTGTTTTCGTTTACTGTGATGCCTTGTAATGAGGTTTGGATTGTCTTTAACTGCAGTATTTTTGCCTATTAAAATTGCATCTGTCTCTTGCCTCCATTTATCAACTTGAAAATTTGATATTGCATTGCTTATAATTAATCTTTCCGAAGATACATTTCCAATAAAACCATTAGCCGTTTGTGCAAACTTTAGAATAATATATGGTTTTTGATTAGCATTAGCATAGAAGAAAAATCGATTAATTGTTTTACATTCTTGTGCCAGAATGTTTGAAATAACCTCAACACCATGTTGTTGTAAATAAGCAATTCCTTGTCCATTTACTTTGCTATAATTATCAGAACAACCAATTACCACTTTTTTAATGTTGTGCTTTACAATTAAATGGCTACATGGGGGCGTTTTGCCAAAATGATTACAAGGTTCTAAACTAACGTATAAGGTACTATCTTTTATTAAATGTTGTTTTGAAAAAGGCACACTATTAATGCAATTTACTTCGGCATGGGCATCACCAAATTGCTGGTGGTATCCCTCTCCAATTATTTCATTATTATACACCAAAACTGCACCCACCATTGGGTTGGGGCTTACGAAACCTTTACCTAGTTGGGCTATTTGTAAACAACGAAATATGTATTTTTCGTGAATATGCATGTTCAAGTTGGCAAATGTAAATGAAAGCCTGTACTTTGTAATGGAATGATAACGATACAACAAGCAAAGCAACAATTAAAAGAAGTATTAGTAAGTAATTATACTCAAAGAGAAGCCTCTACTATTTCTAGTATGTTATTGCAACATATTACTGGATTTACAATTTCAGAACAATTGGTTAATCAACTAAAAATATTTACAAATATTCAGCATACTATTTTTAATCATTCACTCCAAAAACTAAAGCTGCAAACACCAATACAGCATATTATAGGTTATTGTTGGTTTGATGATGAACAATATATTGTAAATAAAGATGTACTAGTGCCACGCCCAGAAACTGAAGAGCTATTGCAGTGGATAAAACAAGAGAAAATTGAGGCGAACACAATAATTGATATTGGTACAGGTAGTGGAATTTTAGCATTAAGCTTAAAAAAACATTTTGCTAATAGCAAAGTACATGCAGTTGATGTAAGCAATAAAGCACTTTTTATTGCTAAGCAAAATGCTGTTGCCAAACATAGAATTATTAACTTTCACGAAATTGATTTTTTAGAAAAAACCAAGTGGGGTGCTTTGCCAAAGTGCAACTTGTTAGTTAGCAATCCACCTTATATAATGCAGCAAGAAGAAAGTTTGATGCACCATAATGTTTTGCTACACGAGCCACACACTGCTTTATTTGTGCCAAATAATAATGCCTTAGTGTTTTATGAAGCCATTGCTACATTTGCAAATGAAAAATTAGAAGTGGGAGGATATATTTTTGTAGAAATAAATGAAGCTTTGGGAGTTGAAACCTGCAATTTGTTTGCTGAATTTGGTTTTGAAACAATACTTAAAAAAGATTTGCAAGGAAAAGATAGAATGATTAAAGCTTGGAAAA
>JBMLOQ010000010.1:0-5425 GCA_049242885.1 Chitinophagaceae bacterium | reverse complement strand
GGAGAAATATCTTCTACCGGAAAATCTGTTCCCAAAGGCAACCAATTATTTTGCTGCAATAGCTGTTTGTATGCATAGGCAGTTTTAATACGTTCTTTACCCAAACGTTCGCCTGCCCAATACATGTCGCTAGTGGCATGTGTAGGTTGTACACTTGGAATAATATTGGCTTTGCCAAACTTATCAAAATCAATACCATCAACGGCTTGTGCATGCTCAATTCTCCAACGTTTATCGTTTTTTGCATTTAAATACTTGTTATAAATTTCCAGCACTAACCTATTGGCACTATCCCCAATAGCATGTGTACACATTTGAAAAGGAGTATTTATAAGTACATTGGCTACACTATCAAAATGCTTAGGGGTATTTAATAAAAAACCCTGCCAATTGGGTTTATCGGCATAATGTTTTAGCAAGCAAGCACCTCGGCTACCTAAAGCCCCATCGGCATAAACTTTAAATGCATTTACTAAAAGTTTATCTGTTTTATATATCCCTTTTTGCAAATAAATGTCATAGTTTTCTTTTACATCGCTTAACATGATATGCAGTTTCATGTGCAATTTATTAGCCTTTTGCAAAGCATCTATTTCATTTACTTCATAGTGCATTAAACCACAATCTGTAATGCTGGTAAGTCCTTGAGCTGTGCAATTATTTTGTGCTGCAAGTAGCCATTTTTCATATACATCTTTTGTAGGTTTAGGTATTTTACTATATACCAAATCAACTGCATTATCAATAAGCAATCCTGTAGGTTTACCATTTTTATCAACCTCTACTTTACCGCCAACTAAATTTTTAAAATCACCTGTTAAAACGCCAGCAATTTCTAAAGCTTTATTATTGGCAATGGCTGCATGGCCATCTACCCTACTTAATAAAATGGGTGTATTGGGGAAAAGTTGGTTTAGTTTTTCGTTAGTAGGATACTGCTTATTTGCAAACAAATTTTGATCCCAACCACGACCTAAAATCCATTTTTCTTGTGGGTTGGCTTTTGCAAATTTTTCAACAATGGCAACACAGCTATCCCAATTGTTTACACCATATAATTGAGCTGTGTATAAGCTTTCGCCATATCTTAAAAAATGGGCATGAGCATCGAAAAAACCAGGAAAAATAGTTTGCCCTTTTGCATCTATAATTTCTGTTGCTGCATATTTATTTCTTAATGCTTCATTAGTTCCTGTAGCTATAATTTTTCCATCTTTTATGGCCATTGCTTGCTTCACAGAAAAGCTATCATCAACGGTATAAATAGTTGCATTAAAAACTAGGGTATCTACTTTATTCATTTTACATGAAATGAATAATAATGCAAATAGAACTGATAGTAAATAAATAATTTTTGTCATTCTACATCAAATTTGTAGCAATACTACTATTTTTATTGAGTAATGATAACTAAAAAAATTGCTTCGCCGTTATTTGCTGCCCTAGCAGCTTTTCTTACCTATACTGTGGTTTTTGGATTTAGAAAAAGCTTTACAGTAGCTACTTATCAAAACGAAGTTTTATGGGGCTTAAATTTTAAAACTTGTATGGTCATTGCCCAACTTATTGGCTATATGATGGCAAAATTTTATGGTATAAAATTTATTGGTGAACTTAAACAAGAAGGCAGGTATAAAATTATATTTAGTTTAGTAGGTATTGCTTGGGTAAGTTGGTTTCTCTTTGCCATTACGCCAACACCATACAATATTGTTTTTCTATTTACAAATGGATTTCCTTTAGGAATGCTATGGGGTGTAGTATTTAGTTATGTTGAAGGTAGAAGAGCAACAGATTTTATAGGAGCTGCCCTTGCTACTAGTTTTATTTTTGCAGCTGGATTTGTAAAAACAGTAGGTGCTTGGTTGCAAAATAGCTTTGCAATAAACGATTTTTGGATTCCTTTTTTAACAGGGCTCGTTTTTGTATTGCCTTTGATTTTATTTGTTTTTATGATGGAAAAAATTGCACCACCAAACGAGGAAGATATTACTGCACGAAACTTACGTACACCTATTGATGCTACTAAAAGAAAAGAAATTATTAGTAACTATTTTGTAGGTATTGTATTAGCTATTTTCATTTATGGATTTGTAACTTTAGTAAGAGATATTAGAGACAATTTTAGTGCAGAAATGTGGAAAGAAATGGGCTATGCAGCAAAGCCAAGCTTGTTTAGCAGCACAGAAATACCTATTACTATAGGTTTGTTGGTGATTATTGGAGCATTGGTTTTAATTAAAAAATCCATCAAAGCGTTTTTTATAATTCACCTTTTAATTATTATAGGTTTTATTGTTGCTGGTGGAGCTAGCTACTTATATAAACAAGAAGTAATTAGTGGATATATTTTTATGCTTTTAACTGGTCTTGGCTTATACTTAGTGTATATACCTTTTAATGCTGTTTTTTTTGAAAGAATGATTGCCAGTTTTGGAATTGTAGGAAACGTTGGTTTTTTAATTTACTTAGCCGATTCTTTTGGATATGTTGGCAGCATTACTGTATTACTAAGTAAAGAAGTGTTTAAAATAAATACCAATTGGACAAACTTTTTTATTACTATAGTTTTTTATTTATCCATAGTTGGTGTATTTGCAACAATAGCCATGTGGTTGTTTTTTAGAAAAAAATACAAAGCCAGGGTTTGATATTTTATAATTATTGCAAGTAGAATTAAGTTGAATTTTTAGTTTGCAAACTTTCATTTTATAAAGCAAATTATTTAAACCAAATTATTGAAATAATTGATTTTAACGCTACAATTATTTTGTATATTTTTTTTTTAAAATGGTGGTTATTTTTAAAATAAATGTGTAAAACAAGATTGATAAAAAAAGCTTCCACGATAAATGTGTAAAACAAAATAAAATATTTTTTAAAATATATTTGGCTGTAATAAAATTACTTCTATTTTTGCACTCCCAAATAACGAAAAAGGGTAAAGATTTCGTAGCTCAGTTGGTAGAGCACATCACTTTTAATGATGGGGTCCTGGGTTCGAGTCCCAGCGAGATCACAAAAAAGAAGTTGCAATTTGCAACTTCTTTTTTTTATTTAAAACCCATGAAATTTATGCTTAACTAAATAAATTTTCTTGCTCTTTAATGTAACCTTCATCAATCAATAAGTTTTTACCATCAGCTGCAGTAGTTGCTAAAACATCGCATCTATTGTTATATGGATTATCGGCATGCCCTTTCACCCAATTAAATTTTACGGTATGCTTACTAGCTAGTTTATAATACAACATCCATAAATCCCTATTCTTTTTACCTCCTTTAAAATTTGTTTTAATCCAATTGTTGAGCCATTTTTTTTCAACACTATCAACTAAATACTTACTGTCTGTAAAAATATCTATTGTCAAATTTTCTTTATTTAATATTTGTAAAGCAGCAATTACCCCCATAAGTTCCATTCTATTATTGGTTGTAAGTAAATATCCAGCACTTAGTTCTTTTTTTACGCTTCCCCACATTAAAATTGCTCCATAGCCACCTTTACCTGGATTATTCCTTGCTGCCCCATCTGTATAAATAACAAGCTTTTTACTTTCTTCCATTTTAGTATTTAAATATTTATAGCCATTTTTTTGGCTTCAAAAATACACTCAAAGAAATTCGTTGTTAAGAAATTATTAACTAAAATGATAAACTTACCTTTCAAAGAAATATGATACTACATTTGCAACTAAAATTTAACTCATGGGATTAAATTCTTTTGGCAAACTCTTTATGCCAAAAAACAAAATTTTCTACGATTTATTTGAAGAAGTTGCCAACAATGTATCTGACATGGGCATTGCACTAAAAAATGTTGTTTACGAACCAGATTACGATCAACGTGCCCCCCTAATAAAAATAGTTGAAGATTTAGAACATAAAAACGATGAAAAAACGCATCAAATTTTTATGGAGTTGGGTAGAAATTTTATAACGCCATTTGATAGAGAGGATATTCACTACCTTGCTTCTTCTCTTGATGATATTTGTGATTACATTTATAGCTCTGCCAAAAAAATTAATTTTTATAATGTAAATCCTAACGATACAGGAATACAAAAACTTGCAGAGTTAATTGAACTTGGAACAGTAGAAATTAAAAAAGCGGTTTACTGCCTTAGAGATTTGAAAGAATTAAAAAACTTAACAGATACATTCATCAAAATTCACAGCTTAGAAAATCAAGCAGACGATGTATTTGATATGAGTATTGAAAGATTGTTTCAAAACGAAACAGATTTCAAAGAGGTTATAAAACGTAGAGAAATTTATCAGGTATTAGAAAATGCTACTGATAAATGTGAAGATGCAGCTAATGTAATTGAAAGCATAACCATAAAATATGCTTAATAAAAACTGCAAAATTCTTAAAAAAATATAATTTACCCCATGTTTACATTGCTTGTAGTAATTATTGCATTAGCATTGATTTTTGATTATATTAATGGCTTTCATGATGCAGCAAACTCAATAGCCACAATAGTTTCAACAAAAGTATTAAGTCCTTTTCAAGCAGTATTGTGGGCAGCTTTTTTTAATTTCCTAGCTTTTTTTATTAGTAAATATATAATTGGTCATTTTGGAATTGGTGAAACCGTTAGTAAATGGGTGAATCCAAATTTTATAAATCTATATGTAATCCTTGCAGGTTTACTTGCAGCCATTGTATGGAACTTAATTACTTGGTGGTTTGGAATTCCATCTAGCTCATCACATACTTTAATGGGTGGATTTGTTGGAGCTGCTTTAGCAGGTGCCAATTTAGCCAATAACGGCTTATCAACAATTGTTAACTTAGGAAAAGTAATTCCTACCTTTTTATTCATCTTTTTTGCACCTTTAATTGGTATGTTTATTGCGTTTGTGATTACAATTTTAATTGTGCATGCAGCAAAAAGATCCAATCCATACAAAGCGGAAGGAATGTTTAAAAAATTACAATTGGTATCATCAGCAGCTTTTAGCATAGGACATGGAGGAAACGATGCACAAAAAGTAATGGGTATTATTGGTGCAGCTGTGATTTTTTATGAAGTACAAACAGGGAATACCGCCTATTTAAACTTGCCTATAAAAGAACGTTTTGGACATTTTATTGATGATTATTGGTGGGTGCCATTAACCAGTTTTTTAGCTATAGGCTTAGGTACACTTAGCGGTGGTTGGAAAATTGTAAAAACTATGGGTACTAAAATTACAAAAGTTACTCCTTTAGAAGGTGTAGCTGCAGAAACTGCTGGTGCCATCACATTATTTTTATCTGAGCATTTTAAAATTCCAGTTTCCACTACACATACCATCACTGGTAGTATTATTGGCGTTGGTGCTACTAAGCGTTTAAGTGCTGTGCGTTGGGGTGTAACTATTAATTTACTTTGGGCTTGGATAATTACCATCCCCATTTCAGCTTTAATGGCTGC
>JBMLOQ010000009.1:0-11896 GCA_049242885.1 Chitinophagaceae bacterium | reverse complement strand
AAAAAAAGAAACAATAATTTATGAACCCGCATCACTATGTAGCCATTATGGCTGGAGGAATTGGAAGTAGATTTTGGCCAATGAGTAGAACAGCGTATCCAAAGCAGTTTTTAGACATTTTAAATACTGGAAAAAGCCTTATTCAATGGACTTTTGAGCGTTATGCTTCTTTCATTCCTAAAGAAAATATTTTTGTAGTTACTAGTGCAGAATATGTAGATATTGTAGCATCTCAATTACCAGAAATCCCAAATGCAAACATTTTGAGTGAACCAAGCAAAAAAAACACAGCACCTTGTGTTGCTTTTATTGCTTTTAAATTGTTGCAAAAAGACCCTTTAGCCTCTTTAATAGTTGCACCAAGTGATCACATGATTTTGGATGCAGAAACTTTTAAGAACATTTCTTTAAAAGCATTGAATTTTGTTGATAATAACAATAGCCTAATTACCTTGGGCATTACCCCTACATACGCCAATACAGGATATGGCTATATACAATACGACACTAACGCTTTAGTTGAAGGTATACACAAAGTAAAAACATTCACCGAAAAACCAAATCTAGAAATCGCAAAAAGCTTTATTGCAAGTGGCGATTTTTTATGGAATGGAGGAATTTTTGTTTGGAAAGCTGCCGATGTAGTAAAAGAGTTTGAGCTACAACAACCCGAAATGTTTGAATTGTTTGATAATGAAAAGCAACATTTTAACACACCACAAGAAGCCGATGCAATAAATCGTATTTATCCTTTATGTACAAGCATTAGCATTGATTTTGCCATAATGGAAAAAGCACAAAGTGTATGTGTAATTCCTAGTAGTTTTGGTTGGAGCGATTTAGGAACATGGAATAGTGCTTACGAAAATTTAGAAAAAGATTATTTAGGCAATGCCGTAGCAAGCAACGATGTAATTGTTATTGATGCTACAAAATGCATGGTTAGTGCACCAGCAAACAAAGTAGTAGTATTACAAGGACTAGATGATTTTATAGTTGTAGACACTCCTGATGCTTTGATGATTTGTAAAAAAGAAAAGGAGCAAGATATTAAACAATATGTTGCCGAAGTAAAACGAAGCAAAGGCGATAGATATTTGTAAAATTAAAAAGCCCAAAACATTTAAGGTTTTGGGCTTTTTTTATGTAGTTATTCTACTATTTTATTTTCCATTTTTCCGAAGGGTTTTGTCATTAGCCCTACAAAATTTTCATCTTGACTGTTGGGATAGTATCTATCCAACCCATATTTTATGTTGCTTGGTGCCAACTGCATAAATGTTCCAAATAATCTATCCCAAATACTTAATACTGCTCCATAATTACTATCAGTAAATGGTTGTTTGTAGTGATGATGTACTTTGTGCATATTAGGTGAAACAAAAAAGAAACTCAATGCTTTATCTAATCCTTTAGGCAAACTAATATTAGCATGGGTAAAAGCTGTTGCAAAAATTAGAATCGTTTGATAAATCATTACACAATACATTGGTGCACCAACTAAAAAAATTCCTGTAATTATAAATGCTCCACGCACTAAACTTTCTATTGGATGATGTCGCAAACCAGTTGTAGCATCTACATTGTTATCGGCATGATGCACTACATGAAACCTCCAAAGAATTGGCACTTTATGTTCTACCCAATGTACCAACCAGCCCATAAAAAAGTCTAATGCAAAAAAGCTGATAACAATTTTCCCAAAAATTCCAAAATTTAACCATTGTAGCAATCCAAAATTATTATGAACAGACCAATCGCTAATTTTAATAATCCCGAAAGCCAAAATGCTATGAATTATTAAATGGAAAATTGTAAAAGTTAAGTTAACTAAAGCATGCTTTGCTTTGTTTTGTTTATAGGTTAAAGTAAGTAAAGGAATTGCACCTTCCAAAATCCAAAAAAACAATAATCCACCCATTAACATTGCAAAACGTTGTTCAGGATGTTGCTCTAAATGATTAAAAAAATTAAAAATAATATCTAACATTCTTCTAAATTTTTATTTACAATGGTTTCAAACTCATTTTTGCAATCAAAGCATTTGTATACATGCTTTCCTTTAAGAGCAAAACTGCCAAAAAAGCTACCAAAAATAGCATAAAGCCAATTACTAGGCGTATTTTGATTTATATACTGTACCTCACTTGACCCACAATTACTGCAAACTACAATGGTTTTAGTTTCGTGTTTAATCTGTTGGTATAAAGCTTGAGCTTTTGCGATATAATCTTCTCTCACACAAAGTTTAATACCTCCAATTGCTTGTGTAAATACTGGATCAAGGGTTACTGTATTTTCATCTTTCAAATAGCAATCAATACCTTCACTCAAATATCTATTTAGTACTAAATTAGCTTCTATATAATTATCAAAAGTTTGAAAATTTAAAAATTCCATATAGTAAAAGTAAAACAAAACTTTGTTTCTTTCTTAGTTTTAATAGCACCCTTACATTTGTAACATGAATAGTAAATACGAAGTTGTTGTTGGCTTAGAAGTGCATGCACAGTTAAACACCAATAGCAAACTTTTTTGTGGCGATGCTATAAGTTTTGGAGCAGAAGCTAACACACATATTAGTGCCATTACATTAGGGCACCCAGGCACATTACCAAAAACCAATGAAAAAGCAGTTGAATATGCCATTAAATTGGGTTTGGCATGCAATTGCAGTATTGAAGAAAAAAATTATTTTGCCCGTAAAAATTATTTCTACCCCGATCTTCCAAAAGGCTATCAAATATCACAACATACTACTCCAATTTGCAAAGGAGGATTTGTGCCTATACTCTTAAATGGCGAAAAAAAACTTGTAAAATTAAATAGAATTCATATTGAAGAAGATGCCGGAAAAAGCATTCACGATTTATATGATAATGAAACCTGCATAGATTTAAATCGAGCAGGAACTGCATTGCTAGAAATTGTAACTGAACCTTGCATTGGCACTAGCGAGGAAGCTTTTTTGTATGTAACAGAATTAAGAAAACTAGTACGTTGGATTGATGTTTGTGATGGAAATATGGAAGAAGGAAGCCTAAGATGTGATGCTAATATTTCAATAAGACTGAAAGGAGAAACTAAACTTGGTACTAAGGTAGAAATAAAAAACTTAAATAGTATTAGAAATGTAAAACGTGCCATAGATGTTGAAGTAGAAAGAATGATTGCTTTGGTAGAAAATGGAGAAAAAGTAATTCAACAAACACGAGGTTACGACCCTAATACAAACACTACCTCTGCTATCAGAGAAAAAGAAGATGCTAATGATTATAGATATTTTGCCGACCCCGATTTAGCTCCTTTTAGCTTATCAATTGATTTTATTGAGTCTATAAGAAAACAAATTCCAGCATTACCTGCAATGCTTATTAAAGAATATCAAACTAATTTTGAACTAAATGAATACGATGCTTCTCAACTCTGCGAGGATAAAGCAACGGCAAATTTTTTTGAAGCCACAACTAAACATACCCATAACTATAAAGCAGTTGCCAATTTTATTATAGGTCCATTGAGAAGTTACTGTAACGACAATCAAAAAGATATTGAAACTATCAACTTACAACCTTCACAATTAGCTGATTTAGTGGCTTTAGTAGATGATGGTAAAGTAAATTTTAGTGTCGCAAGCACAAAAATTTTGCCTTTACTTTTCAATAATAACAAATCCCCTTTACAAATTGCTGAAGAGCAAAATCTTTTACAAACTAATGATGATAACACTTTGGAAATATGGGTAAACACAGTTTTAAGTAATATGCCCGACAAAGTAGCAGAATACAAAAAAGGCAAAAAAGGGTTAATTGGTTTATTTGTGGGCGAAGTAAAGAAACTAAGTGGCGGCAAAGCAAACCCTCAAACTGTAACAAAATTGCTTCAAGACAAACTACAATAAATGAATAAATATTTTTATAAGTTGTTTTTGATAACAATTGTAATTGTAAGTTGCAATAATTATAATCCTAGCATTTTTAACATTACTGGCAAACTAATAAATAACAATACTGAGGTTGTAAAATTAGTTGCCTTTGTAAACGATAGTAATATTACTGTTGTAGATAGTGCAGTTGTTAATAAAAACGGAAGTTTTGAACTTAAAACTTTTGCAAATACAGAAGCTTTGTACGCCTTAAAATTAAATCATTTGCCATATATATTTATTGCAAATGATGTAAATAAAATAGAGGTAGAAATTGATGCAAAAAAGTATAATAATTATAAAATTAAAAATTCGCCCAATAGTCAAAACATTAAAGACTATTTTGAAAAATATCAGGCTTTAGAAGTTACAGTTAATAGAGCAAAAGACAGTATTGCTAAGGCTAAAAAATCTAATGTAAGCGATAGCATATTAACCATTCTAAAACAACAAGAGCAAACAGCAATTAATACTTTAAAAACTTTTTGTGCTAGCAGTATTAACAAGGCCGAAGGTGCAGCTTTAAAATTCCTTACAATTTATTATGGTTTTAAAACCAATAATATTAATAATCAACAAGCTGCTATTTATATAAGCGATGCTGTAAAAAAGTTTAACGACAATCATCAAATTAATGCCTTAAACGAAAGCATGTTGCAAATAATTGCAGTAAATCCCGAAACTGTTTTGCTTAATAAATCCATTGTTCCATTTACAATAAAATCTACAATTGGTGATACAATTGATAGCAAAAAGTACGTTGGAAAATATGTGCTACTCCAATTTTGGACAAGCTACAATAAAACTTTTAGAAATGAAACAATACAGCTCATAGAAACATATAAACAATTTAAAGACACCAACTTTAGTATAATTGGCATAAGTTTAGACTCTAACTATAAAGCTGCAATAAAAGCTATAAAAACTGATAGTTTGATTTGGAGAAACAGTATTGATACGCTGGGTTTGCAAAGTGAACTTGCTAAAAAGTATTATGTAAAAAACTTGCCTTTTAATGTGTTAATAAATCCTCAACAAAAAATCATCGCTGTAAACCTAACCAACAATGCACTCCAAGAAAAATTAAAGGCATTGTACCAGAGGTAAAATGCCTTTAAAAATTAGATTGAGAATTTGTTACTTTTTTTCGTCAACAGGCTTTCCATCTACAATAGCTATTTGCTTCTCAATTTTCTTTCTGATTTCATTTATAGTCCAAAACTGATAAACTTCTGGAGCTTTACCATCAACTTGCTCTAAGGTTGATATTTGATGAAAAGGTGCAATTACCACAGCCTTTGAGTTGCCTGTAATTTTTACACTACTAAATGGCAGTATAAAAAAATTTCTGTTTTGTTCGCTAATATTTTTATTGGCAACTAAATTTTTTAAAGAATCAATACTATTTAGCATCATATCTTGTGTAACAATTTTTCTTTCACTTTGTGTTGCTCCATAGTTTTGGAAACTACCTATTAATGTGTCGGGGCGAGCATTTATTAAATAATATCCATCATCGGCCATTTCAAAAGTTTTTTTATCACCCTCATTGTTTAGTGTAAAACTTGCTTTTTCACTACCATAAATTACCACTTCTTTATCTCCTCCTGCTGCACCATCTTTATAATCTATTATTCTTTCTTTTTCATTAATAGTGGTTTTACCTTTAAATGCAATAACTATTTTTTTGGTGTGGCTATTACATGCACTAAACACAATTGCAATAGCTGCAAATGCAAACAATTTCTTTTTCATTTTTTTTGTTATTTTTTTGAACGTTTTTTATGCTTTGCAATAATATCTACAACTTGGTGGTATTGCAAAATATTGGGTACAATTTCTAAAAATTTCTTTACCAGCTTTGGTGCAATAGCCATAGCATTTTCTAACTGCAACAATCCCTCTTTACTTTTTCCATTAAAAAACAAAATAGCACTATAATAATATAGTAAAATTGGCTTATAATTAGTTGCAATTAAAGCAGTTTTGCAATTCTGCAAAGCACTATCATAAGCTTCAACTTCCATTAAGCAAAGCAAGTAATATTGCCATCCAGCTGCATTATTTGGCCTGTTTGCTATTACACTACCAAAAAAACAAAGTGCTTCTTGGTACTGTAACAATTGCATTTTACACTCACCCATAGCTAGGTTAAATGCCTTACTATTTTTATTAAAACGCAAAGCAACTTCTAAGTGGTTTATTGCTTTTTGCCATTGCCTATCAGCAATATAAGTAGTTGCTATTTTATAGTGTAAAGTAGCATCATTTTCATTAAAGGCTAAAGCTTTTTTGTAGTTTACCCTTGCTTGCATTGTGTTTCCAAGTTTATGATAGCAATGTGCAATGGCTTCATAAATTACATCTTCGGGTCTTCCTAGCTCTAAAACCTTTTGCAATACTTCTATGGCATTGTTATATTGCTTTAAACGCAAATAAGCATCACCAAGGTTGCGATAAGCAAAATCAAATTTCTCATCAATAACTATTGCATACAAATAAGCATCTATTGCTTTTTCGTACAATTTTAAACTTTGATAAGCAGCAGCTAAATTAAACCAAGCTATTTCGTTGTAAGGGTGATTATCTATAATGTTTAAGTGTAATCTAATACTTTCTTCCAGCTTTCCTGTAAAATCGGCCCAAAAGCAAATTTTGTACAGGGCTTCGTCGTTATTAGGTTCTATTTCTAAAATAGCAGCTAAACAGTCGAAAATCCTATCAAAATGTTCATAATCATCAAAAACATCCGCCAACTCAAACAATAGCTCTATTTTTTCTTCTCCTTCAAATCTTATCAATGCTTCTTCAAAAGTTTCAATAGCTTCTAAAGTTTTATCTAATGCCAATAAAGCATCAATTTTTAAGATATATAGACTAATATTATTTTTATCGTACACACTCGCTTCTTGCAACATTCGTAAAGCAGCATTAAATTTTCTGTTTGCAATAAGCATATCCGCTTTTTTAAACATCAACTCAACACTGTAAGGAAATTGTTGCAAACCAATACTAGCAGCTGTTTGAGCCTCTACTGTATCATCTTTTTCTGAAAAAAAATCTACAATTTGCTCAAAAGCTTCCTCATCCAAAAACCGATGACTTTCGCCATTTTTTAGGAGCTTGTATTGGGCAACTAACTCATTTAGATTTAGATTGCTATTATTATCGTCTTGATGTTGGTGCATAAGATTTTCGCCTATTAAAAGTAGGGGTGAGATTTAAATAGCCAAGTATTTGTGCAACATTTTTGTAATATTTAACGTTTATTAACAAGTTTTTAGCATTAAATTAAAAATAAACCTTAATTTTACATCATGAACTTTCAAAAAAACATAAATAAAGTATTTGCTACTAGCCTTATGGCAATGGCAATGCCATTTATTTTGGGAGCTTCTACAATAAGTGGCACTTCGGGAGAAAGCAAAAAAAATAGCAAATACAGTTTAAGCAATTTAAATGCTTACAGTAAAAAGGCTATTAATTTTTCTTTGTTTAAAAATCCTAATTTGCATAGCGGTTCTGCGATTTTAAACCAGCAAACAAATACTCAAAGTGGTATTCAAATTAATACTGCTATGCAATTTCATAGAGGTAATACTACTTACATTTTCCCTTACAAATTAAAACTTAAAGTGTCTAAATTTAAGTTGCCAGCTCCTACACCAACTCATTAATTTTTTTTAAAATAGAGATAAAAAAAAGTCTAGTTATAAAACTAGACTTTTTTTGTGATTATACTATAAAATACGTTAAAATCTAAATCCTAGGCTAATCATCGCTCCTCTTACACCAGCCCAAGGACCTGTAGAAGTAATTTCTGCTCCAGTACCTGCGGCATTAACTTTACCTTCAAATTTAAATGGCCCACCATTGTTTTTTAAATTATCTAGTTCACTTTGCAAAGCACTTTGTTCACTTGCGTTTAAAGGAGTTCCTACATTTATTGCATTTATTGTACCATTACTGCTGCCATAATGTCCTCCAATAAACCAAATATCCAACACCAGTTTTTTTGCAATTTGCTTTTGCATACCAATCATTAATCCTGCACTTGTAGATTTTATACTCCCATCAAAAGTAATTTCCTTTTTTGCTCCTGGAATTGAAGGATTATCGTAGGCTAAAGGCACCCTAACATCAAAATTTGCAAATCTTGCATAAGGAGCAATGTAGAAACCTTTCATTTTTCCTGTTCCTAAATATATCCTTAACTCTGGAGTTATGGCATTGTTGCCAAGTTGCATACTTGTAATTTTTACATCGGGGTTGTTTATTAAATCTTGTAAACTGCTAGCAAAAGGCACACTGGTTTTAGGCATAAATCTATAACTTACACTTAAAGACAACTTTTTGGCAATGCTCCTCTCGTAAGTAACATGATAATTACCAAAAGCCAAAGAACTTAGGTTTGCCTTAATAATATTGTTGCCTCCAATTAAAGATTGTGCCATTGTTAAACAGGGTAGCATCAAAAAAGCGAAAATTAATTTTCTCATAATAAAATGTTTTGGGTTTATAATAGTACAATTATAGCAACAATTTGTCATAAAATTAAATTTGGTACAATTATTTGTTAAAATTATTATACAGTTTTTACTGTTTAAACAAAACTAAAGATTAGCTGTTTATATATTAGTAGAAACATCACAATTAAATAATCATGCACATGCAACAAGCCTTAGAAATTTTAAAAACTGGAAATAAAGTTAGTGCAGAAACTGGTTTTGAGTTGCTATATAAAAAAGAGCAAAATATACCTGGTGCCATACAGTTTAAAATGAATAGATATTTACCATCAAAACCTTGGATTTCTGAAGATACGGGCATGATGGTTTACCATTATAACTCGAAAGATAATAATGAAAACTTTTTAGAACTTCGATATTGTGTAACAGGTAATAAGTATTGCCCAGAAAAAAGCTGTAGTTTTTGTGAAGAAAAGCCAACTGAAGGTTGCCAAGGCAAATTACAAACTGTAGATACATATGTATTTCATTTTTCGTATAGTTTTTTACAACAGTTTACACATAATGTAAAACTTACTAGTAAAAAAGATGAGGTATTAGCGTTTAAAAATAAAAACTCATTTACCAAAACTTTTATACTTAATAATCAAAGCAGAAAAGTGCTTGACGGCCTTCTAAACCATTCTTACACAGGCTCAATGGAAAATGTGTATTTAAATGCTAAAATTCATGAAATTTTAGTGTATAGCCTTGATGGTTTAGTTGAAGAGAAAAAGATTGGATATACTTGTAAATTTTTAGAAGATGAGCATAGCCGTGAAGCTGTTTACAAAAGTCGTGAAATTTTAATTGAGCATATTGGCGACCCTCTTACAATTAGGGAATTAAGCAGAAAAGTTGCTATTAACGAATGTTACTTAAAGAAAGGTTTTAAAGAAATATTTGGCACAACTATTTTCGATTTTTATCAACAACAAAGAATGGAGCATGCAAAATATTTGTTGCACGAAGAAAACCTAAGTGTTACCGATGTTTCAGGCCAATTGGGTTATTCAAGCATTTCACATTTTAGTGCAGCATTTAAAAAACATACTGGTTTAAAACCTTGTGATTTGTTGAATTAATCTTTTATCGATTAGTTAAATATAATGAGTAAGTAAAAAGGTTGGCAAATTTGCCAACCTTTTTTATAGCGGTATTAAAGCTACAATTTTTTCGAGATAAAGCTTATCAACTTCATCATAAGTATTCAGCTCTACACTATCAACATCTAAAACGCCAACAACCTCTTTGTTTTTAAACAATGGAACTACAATTTCGCTTTTACTTAAGCTACTACATGCAATGTGACCAGGAAAAGCCTCTACATTTGGCACTATTAAAGTAACTGCTTGTTGCCAAGCTGCTCCACAAACACCTCTACCCTTTTTTATTCTAGTACAAGCAACTGGCCCCTGAAAAGGAGCTAAAACCAATTCATCATTTTTTACCATATAAAAACCCACCCAAAGCCAATTAAATTGTTCTTTAAGGGCTGCACAAACATTTGCCAAGTTGGCAATCAAATCGTCTTCGCCGGTTAATAAACCTTGTATTTGAGGAATTAAGCTTTGGTATTGCTCCTCTTTTGTTCCTTTTACTATTGATAAATCTTCGGCCATTTTAATTGTTGTTTTAACTTTTTGAATATGAAGCTTTTTGTTTTACAATCCTTTAAAGCATATTACTTGGGATAAATCATTCTATAATCTACTTTAGTTTTTCCTTTAGTAATGTCGTTTAGTTTGCTTTGCAACAATTTTTTGCGTAATGGTTTTATGTAATCTATAAAAAGTTTGCCTTCTAAGTGGTCGTACTCGTGTTGTATAACCCTTGCAGTAATTCCAGAAAAACTAGCTTTTTGCAGTTCAAATTTTTCGTTTAAATAACTTATAGTTACAGTTTCGGGGCGGTAAACATCTTCTCTAATTTTTGGAATACTTAAACATCCTTCGTTATAAGCCCAAGATTCGCCACTAAAGTTGTTGATAATAGGATTAATAAAAACAGATTTTATACCCGGAGCATCGCTAAATTTTTGTTTTTCGTCTGGCTCCATGCTTTCAAAAATTAAGGTGCTATCTATTACAAACAAACGTATCTCCTTATTTATTTGAGGAGCAGCCAATCCCACGCCATTGCTATGATACATGGTTTCCCACATATTTGCCAATAGTTTATCTAAATCGGGGAATTGAGCATCAATTTCTAAAGCTTTTTTTCTAAGTATTGGAGAGCCATAAGCCACAATAGGTAAAATCATTGTACTACAAATTATTTAAAATGGATGCAAAAGTAGTGGTTAATTTATGGAAACAAAATCTGCAATCGTAGATTAAACTATGCAAACATAAAAGCTACTAAAAACTTTAATTTTTATTGCCCACTATATTAAATCCAAAAACTTCATTTGTGGTTACTTTTATATTTTTAAAATTTTGTTCACTAAACCAACTTTTAGCCTCCTCACTTGTGTACTCCCATCTATATTGAGGTGTAAATTGATCTAAAATATCAATCATTATCTCTCTATTGTTTTGTTTATTTCCTTTTAGCTTTTTAATTATAAATGTGGGAGGAAAAATTAATAGTTTACAAAACAAAACATTGAGCTTTAATGGTAGTTTTATAAATAAGCCACGAATGGATAAAAGCAAATTATGCATAAAATCTTTTCGAGGATGGTATAGCCAAATGCTTAGTTTGCCTTTTGTTGAGGCATAAGGTATAAGTTTTTTAAAACTATCTTTTGTGTTTTTTGTACATACTATAACGCCACTACACTGTATTATATCAAATATTTCCTTTTTAAAAGGCAAAAACTCAATATCACACTGCACAAAAAATGCATTTATATTGTTGTTTTTTTGGTATGCTCTTACAATGCTATTACTAAAATCGCAAGCAATTACATGAGCTCCTGCATCGGCAATTAAATTATCCAATAAGCCATTGCCACATCCAGCATCCAAAATAAATTTTTCTTTAATACTTTCTTTAGTTTCATTAGTTTCTGTTAAAAATCTATCTAGTAAACCATTTTTATCTAAATCCCACACAGCATCTTCCTCGTAATTAAACAACCCCCACTCTAGTCCAAAACTCTCCTTAGTTCGTTTATTCTTTTCAATTGCAAAATCAATAATAACTTTATTATTTGTATAAATGTTTTGCTTAACAGTTTCAAAGTTTTCTATGTGTTTTTTTAAAAAGTCGGAATAGTCAATAATTGCTTCTACCAACAATCTTGGAATACAATCAATTATTGGATAGCAAATGTCATTTGCCCACAAAATACCTTCTTCAATAACTTCTTCACTGCCATTGATATAAATCTTTGAAGATTGTTTTATAACTTGTAATTTAAATGATTGACTTGTTATTGGGCATCTTAAATATTGCACTAAACTTATTTGCATGTTATGCTATTAATTTTTAGCAAACTTAAAACATAAGCGTTTAA
>JBMLOQ010000008.1:0-17723 GCA_049242885.1 Chitinophagaceae bacterium | reverse complement strand
CATAATTACTTATTTTAGCAATTCGCTAAAAAAGAATTATGACACTTTATAACTACATAAATGGCAAAGAAATTGCTGCCGCCGCCACTAAAGTATTACCTGTAATTTCTCCATTAGATGGTTCACATTTGGCAAATGTACCATTAAGCACAGCTAAAGATTTAGACGATGCTGTACAAGCTGCCAAAACTGCATTTCCTGCTTGGAGCAAAACACCCATTAAAGAACGTGTACAAGTATTTTTTAAGTATAAATATTTATTAGAGCAAAATTTAGATGAGTTAGCAAAATTATGCAGCCAAGAAAATGGTAAAACCTACGGTGAAAGTGTAGCTGAAATTGAAAAATGTATAGAGCTTACCGAGTTTGCTTGCAGTCTTCCACAATTAGTTACAGGTGAAATTTTAGAAGTGAGCAAAGGTGTTGAGTGTAGAACGGAGCATGTTGCTTTGGGTGTAGTAGCAAGCATTGTTCCTTTTAATTTTCCAAGCATGGTACCAAACTGGACAATTCCAAATGCCATTGCATTAGGCAATTGTATGATTTTAAAACCTTCAGAAAAAGTTCCTTTAAGTAGCATGAGGTTGGCTGCCTTGCTTCAACAAGCAGGCTTACCAAATGGTGTGTTTAATATTGTACATGGAGATACAGAAATTGTAAATGCTATTTGCGATCATCCACAAATTGAAGCTGTAAGCTTTGTTGGTAGCACAAAAGTGGCAAAAATTGTATATCAACGAAGTACACAAAATTTAAAAAGATGTTTGGCTTTAGGTGGTGCAAAAAACCATTTAATGGTTTTACCAGATGCCAAGCCAGAAATGACAGCACAAAACGTAGCTGCTAGTATGAGTGGTTGTGCAGGCCAACGTTGTATGGCTGCAAGTGCAATGATTGGTGTAGGCAATGTAGATGCCATTATTGATAAAATTTGTGAAGAAGCCAAAAAGATTATTCCTGGCAAAAACCTTGGTGCTGTAATAAATAAAGAAAGTAAAGACCGAATTGAAAGTTATATAACTCAAGCAGAAAAAGATGGTGCTAAAATTTTAGTTGATGGAAGAAACTGTGTTGTAGAAGGGAAAGAAAAAGGCACTTATGTTGGCCCTACAGTTATTGATTATGTTACACCAGAAATGAGCGTTGCTAAAGAAGAAATTTTTGGTCCAGTAATTTCTATAATGAGAACCAATACTGTTGATGAAGCTTTGGCTATAGAAAATGCCAATCCTTATGGTAACGCTGCCAGTGTTTTTACACAAAATGGTGGCATGGCACGTTACATTATAGATAAAGCTAGTGCAGGAATGATTGGTGTAAACGTTGGTGTACCTGTACCACGAGAACCTTTTAGTTTTGGTGGCTGGAATGAAAGCAAATTTGGTGTAGGCGATATTACAGGAAAAAGTAGTATTGAGTTTTGGACTAAACTAAAAAAATCAACCACCAAATGGAATCCTGAGGCTGGTGTAAACTGGATGAGTTAAAGGTGTTTTTCAAATATTGTAATTTCAAATACAAAATAGTGAATTGTATAAAAATCATGCTTTGCTCATTTCTCTAATGGGCTAATGTTGAAGTTATATTTACGTTAATATTAATCAAGTTTTATTTTTAGCAATTACAAACTTAAATTACCAAACTGTTCAAGATTCTTTAAACAAAGGACATTAGCTTGATGAATTCCTTAATTAAGTTTTTTAATTAAAAAGCATCAAACACAAAAAATATTCGTACAAAGTTTATTAAACTCAGTTTTTACTTTAATTTAGCCAAAGATTTACTTTTTAAGTATTGAATTAACAACTAAAATTTCTATAAAACAAACAGCTATGAGTGCTTCACAAACAATTAAATCTTACTTTTTTGTATTAATTCTTGGGTTTGTAACCGCCAATATTTTTTCTCAAACCTGCCCTCCCAATATAGATTTTGAAACTGGCTCTTTTAATAGTTGGGAGTGTTTTCAAGGCACAACAAGAAGTTCTGGTGGTGTTAATGCAATAAACTTAAATCTTACAACACCAATAACCAATAGACATGAGATAATGAGTTCAAAAACCGATAAGGATAAATATGGAAATTTTCCAGTTGTTTGCCCTTATGGAGGCAATTATTCTGTAAAATTGGGTAATGAACAAATTGGTGCAGCTGCAGAGGGTGTGTCTTATACATTTACAGTACCAGGCACAGTAGATAGCTTTAGTTTCACTTATTTTTATGCTGTTGTTTTTGAAGATCCTGGTCACAAAGAAATTGAGCAGCCAAGGTTTTATGTAACAGCTTATGAAGTGGCTACTGGAAATGTAATTAACTGTGCTTCATTTAGTTATGTAGCCACTAGTACATTACCTGGCTTTTATCAATCTCAACTAAGACGAGGGGTTTTATACAAAGATTGGTCGCCAGTTTCTTTAAAGTTTTCTGGCCTTATGGGCAAGCAAGTAAGGTTAGAGTTTAAAAATGCTGATTGTACACTTGGTGGACATTTTGGTTATTCTTATTTAGATGTAGGAAGTGGATGTAGCAACATTATTGCAACTGCTCCTTATTGCATTGAAACAAATAGTATAACACTTAATGGTCCTTATGGATTTCAAACTTATAAATGGTTTAATAGCGATTTATCGGCAGTTATTGGTAATACTCAAAATGTAACTATTTCTCCAGCTCCAGCAACGTCAGGTAGTTACGTTGTAGCTACAACTCCTTTTCCTGGGTTTGGATGCAACGATACCTTTAGAGCTGTTGTAAAACCATTAAACATTCCTCCTCCACCATCTTGTGATCCTGAATACTTTTTTTGTTTACGTCAAGCAAATGCAAAAATTATAGCTTTTGCCGATAGTGGTAATGTTTTAGTTTGGTATAAAGGAGATACCACTGGCGTAGGTAGTGAATTCCCTCCTGTTGTAAATACAAATTTTGCTGGCGACTCAGTGTATTATGTTGCACAAAAACAGCTATTTGGATGCGAGGGTTTTAAGCGAAAAATAGTTGTAAAAGTAGTTGATTTTAATAATGGAGGCATTGTTGTAAACGATTCTTCTCAATGCTTGGTTGGCAATAATTTTACTTTTAAAAGCCCGGCAAGCACTCCTTCCAACATTACTTACAAATGGTATTTTACCAACAACGATTCATTAATTAAAAATTCAGACTCTACAGTTGCTCATACATTTTCGCAAACAGGCACTTATAATGTTGTACTTAGGGCAGATTATGCAGGAAAATGCCAATCATTAAAAAATGTAATTGTAGAAGTTGAACCCTCACCACAAGCAAACTTTACTACCAATACACCAATTTGCGAAAAACAAACACCAATAGTTTTTAGCGAAAGCTCCGTTTTAGCTAGTTATACTTCTACTATTAATAAATGGTGGTGGAATATTAATGGAAGTATAGACACTTTAAGAAACCCCAACTCGTTTACACCATCAAACACTACTCCAATTTCTATAAAACTAGTTGCAACTTCTACAGCAGGCTGCCAATCAGATACTTTAAAATTAAATTTACCTGTTCAAAGCATTCCTACTACAAAATTCACTGTAAATACAAGACCTATTTGCTCTTCAGAAGATATTGATATTAAAGATTTATCGTATTTTACAAACAGAATTGGAAGCGAAACAATTAGTAAATGGAGTTGGGTAATTGATGGAACAACTACACTTAGTACTCAAAATATAAAGCCTTCATTTACTTTTGGAAATCATCAGGTAAGACTAAATGTAGAAAGCAATTTTGGATGTGTTGCCAGTTTTTATGATACCAGTTTTTTTGTGCTTCAAAAACCAAAAAATGTATTAAGCTTTAACGATTCTTGTATAAATAAAGGAATATGGTTTAGAGTAAAAGACAATTTTAATTTAGTAAGTAAATGGAGTTGGAACTTTGGAAATGGTTATTTTACATCTGGAGATGTTGAAGCAAAATATTATACCAAAGCAGGAAATTATCCATTTTACGTTATTGGTACTACAAATGATAATTGCAAGGATACCATTTTCAAAAATTTATTGATTTACGACAATATCGCATACGCAGGAAACGATACTGTGGTTGCAATTGGCCAACCTTTACAACTTAATGCAGGTGGTTATCCTGATCAAAAATATAAATGGACACCAAATCTTGGTTTAAGTAACGATACTATTGTAAACCCAATTGCATTATACAACAAAGATATTTACTATTTTTTAAATAGTGTAACCAAAGAAGGTTGTGTAAAAAATAGTAGAACTTTTGTAAGAAGGTATATTGGCCCAGCCATTTACGTGGCTACAGGATTTTCGCCCAATGGAGATAAACTTAACGATACTTTACATGTATTACCTGTGGGTATCAAAAAGTTTTTACATTATTCCATTTACAATAGACTAGGAAATTTACTCTTTACAACCCAAAATCCTTCCATTGGTTGGGATGGAAAATATAAAGGAGAATTACAGCAAAGTGGCACCTATGTAGTTTCTGTAGACTGTATTGATTATTTAGATAAACCTTTGAGTTACAAAGGAACTGTAGTTTTAATTAGGTAAAGTACTAAGTTGTAAATTTTAGTTTATCAAAGAAGAGTTTATACTCCTCATAAACTACTAAATCTGCATTTCTACTTTTGTTAAATTCGGTCTAAAACAAACTTTATTACATCATTAAATTCAAATAAAAATGGCCGCCATATTGGCAGCCATTTTTTTATTTTACATTTTCAGTAAATTATTTTACTACTTCCCCTTTAATCACTAAAATAGTTGGCTCGGCAATATTTAAAAATTTTACTGTAACTTTTTTGCTAAACACACCCTCAGCATTTGCATTAAAAGTAACTTTAATTGGAGAGGTTTTACCTTTTAAAATAGCAGCTTTAGTGTATTCTGGCGTTGTACAACCACACTCTGCTGTTGCATTTTCTATCAACAAGGGTTTAGTTCCATTATTTTTTAAACTAAATATGTATGTAACCGGTTTGTCTTTTTTTATTTTCCCAAAATTATGCTCAGTTTTTACAAAACTTATACTTTTTGTTGTTGATTTTACTGGCACTGTTTGAGCTTGTAAAATAGTACTACCAAAGACTAAAGCAACAATTAATGCTAAAAATTTCATGAATAAAAATTAAAATTTGTTTATACTTGGGTTAGCTGGTGCAGGCTCTGCTGGTGCTACATAAGTTTCTCCTTTAAATGTAACACTTTTTGTAAGTGTACCATTTAAAGTAATGTTTACAGATTTTGTAAAAGGAGATGCTTGTCCTGGGCTTCCTCCATTAAATCCTAAAGTTACTTGTACACTTTCTCCAGGTGCAAACTTTTTGTTAGCTTCATATTTTGGTGTTGTGCAACCACAAGTAACTTGTACGTTAGTTAAAGTAGCTTCTTCTTTACTAATATTTTTAATAGTTACAACATACTCAACTGGTTTGCCGCCAACTATTTTACCAAAATCATAGTTATCATTAACAAACTCAAATACTTTATTTACATCTACTTGTGGGGCAGCTGCTTCAACTTTTTTAGCTGCTTCATGTTGGTGCCCATCATGAGAAATTGGTGTAGAAACTGGTGTTGGGTTTAAAGCTTCAACAGCTGGAGTTGCTTCAACTTTCTCTTCTTTTTTTGCGGTTTTAGCTTCTTTTTTTACTTCTTTTTTACTGCTTTTTTTAGCAACTGGTTGCTGTGCAAATGCTGTATTTGTTAACAATGCAATTGCAGCAAGGAATAACATTTTTTTCATGTTCGTATTGTTTAAATTTTTGTTTTAACTTTTTTAAGTTGTAAAGATAATTTTTTTTTAATAATCTGATAAAAAATTGTGCCATGCTTTATGATTTTGTGTTAATGAAATTCTAAATTTATCAAATATTTCTCAACAGATTAAAAGATATAAAAATTAACCGCCTTACAAAATAGCCATTACCTTATTTTTACAATCATTTATGAAGCAATTGATACTAAGATATGTTTTAGCTTCTGGGCTTTTTTTGTTGTTTAATTTTAAAAGTCTGGCACAGTTTAGAAAATACAGCAACGAATTTTTAAATATTGGTGCAGGTGCAAGGGCTTTAGGCATGGGTGGTGCTCAAATTGCAAGTGTAAGCGATGGTACTGCAGGTTATTGGAATCCTGCAGGATTAATGAACACACAGTACAACCCAAACTTAGCTTTAATGCATGCTGAGTATTTTGGTGGTATTGGCAAGTTTGATTTTGCTGGTATTGCTATACCCACCAATGATGAAAACAAAAATTTTGGTGTAAGTATTTTACGATTTGCAGTAGATGATATTCCTAACACTTTATTTTTAGTAAACCCTGATGGTAGTGTAGACTATAACAATATTTCTACATTTTCGAGTGCCGATATGGCTTTACTTTTATCATACGCCCAAACAAAACAATTGCAAAATGGTGAACTACACATGGGTGGAAGTGTAAAAATTATTCGTAGAACTGTAGGTAGTTTTGCCAATGCTTGGGGCTTTGGTATTGATTTAGGGGTACAATATCAAAAAGATGACTGGAGGTTTGCAGCAGTATTAAGAGATGCTACTAGTACTTATAATATTTGGCGTTTTACATTTACCGATAGAGAAAAAGAAGCTTTATACTTAACCAACAACGATATACCAGTTCGTAGTTCAGAGTTAACAGCTCCTAGATTAGTGGTGGGTGCAGGAAAACATTTTAACATTAGTGATAAGATAAACATTTACGCAGAGGCCAATTTAAACCTCACTTTTGATGGAAAAAGAAATACTGTTTTTTCTTTTAATCCAATAAGTATTGATCCAAATTTTGGATTAGAAGCTACATTTAACGAATCCTTGTTTTTAAGAGCTGGCATTAGTAATTTCCAACGAGCCTTGGCCGATGGTGATACATTAAATCAAAAAAAAGTATGGATTTTTCAGCCTAGTTTAGGTGCAGGTTTTAAAATGGGCAACACTTATGTTGATTATTCATTTACAAACCTTGCCAACCAATCCAATCCTTTATACACTCATGTTTTTAGTTTAAAATTTGATTTAATTAAAAAAGATAAGTAGAGCAGCTTACCTAAAAAATTGTACAATTTATTTTTTACTCCAATTGTTTTTTAGTTGTGGATATTAATCTGTTTGTTAATGTTTGAATATATATTAAAAAAACTCATACCATTTTTAATTAATATATAATAAGAATACTATATTTGTACCGGTTTTTCATAGGATATTGGATTTTAAAACGGGTTAGGATTTCCATCCTTGACCCTTTTTTTTGCCTAAAATTTTAATGAATTAACCTAAAACAGTCTTTTAAAATTGAAATTGAAAAACTATCTTCTGTTTCTCTAGGCTCCCCATCAATGTGCAAAGGGGCGTGTTTTAAATTTTTTATCTCAATAGTTGGAGTTTGAAAATAAATTACATTTTTCTTGGTTGTGTCTTCTATTAGGGTTTGTAGCTTATTATTTCCTCTTAATTGTTGTAAAATAGCAAAAGGTAATTTGGCTTTATTCATTTTTTGTACAATTACTACATCCAACAAACCATCACTCAACAATGCCTTTGGAGCAATAGTTACATTATTGCCAAATTGATTACTGTTTGCAATACTTATAAAAAAAGCATCACTAAAAAATCGCATATCGGGCAAAATTATTTCGAACTGAAAAGGTTGGGCTTTAAAAAAATTGATTATACTTTGTTGTGTATAGCTTAGCAAACCCCTTGTTGCTTTTTTAGAAAACTGGTAGGCAACTTCAGCATCAAATCCAATACCACTTAGCATACAAGAAAAATGCTTGTTTACCATAAATGCATCTACAAAGCTATTTTTACCACTAAAAATTAATGCCAAAGCTGCTTGTGCTTTCATGGGTATATTAGCACTACGAGCCAACCCATTACCACTACCCAATGGAATTATTCCAAACCTTACAGGTACATGTTTTAAATAATTTACAACTTGATTTACAGTACCGTCACCACCAATTATTACAATGTCTGTAATGGCTTCTTTATTTATTTTATCTTCAACAAAATCGTAATTACCAATTGAGTTTGTAGGCAAAATCTCAAATGGAATTCCTTTAGCTGAGGTTTCTTTTTCAATTAGCTTTCTTACAACTTCTTTTTTGGATGTTCCAGAAATAGGGTTTATTAAATAAATAATTTTTCTATTATTTAAGTAATGTTCATCCTCTTCAACATTGTTAATGTTTGAATTTTTTGGAAATGTAAAATTGGTTTTGCTCATATTTTGTTTTCTTATATTACCACTTTAGCAAAGCACTTGCCCATGTAAATCCACTACCAAATGCTGCTAAACACACCAAATCGCCATCTTTTATTTTTCCAGCTTCCCAAGCTTCACATAAGGCAATAGGCACGCTTGCTGCAGTTGTATTGCCATATTTTTGAATATTATTAAACACTTGCCCATCATTTAATCCTAATTTTTGCTGCACAAACTGACTAATTCTTAAATTGGCTTGATGAGGGATAAGCATATTGATATCTGCTGATTGATAGCCATTTGCTTGCAAAGCTTCTATAATTACTTCTGGAAATTTTACAACTGCTTTTTTAAATACACTTGGCCCATCCATAAATGGAAAGTTTTGAGCATCATCAATCATATTGTGGCTCATAAACATCTCGCCAATTTCGGCATCATTAAAACTTGCAAATTGTTGTTCTTGCCAGTAGTTTGCATGTGTACCAGGATTGTACATTGCCAAAATTTCGGCACTTTCTCCATCGCTATGCAAATGTGTACTTAAAATTCCCTGATTTTCTTTAGTAGTTGGCTGTAAAACCACTGCACCTGCTCCATCTCCAAAAATTACAGAAACATTTCTTCCACGAGTAGTAAAATCTAAGCCAAAACTATGTTTTTCGCTACCTACGACTAAAATGTTTTTGTACATTCCTGTTTTAATAAACTGATCGGCAACACTAAGTGCATAAACAAATCCACTACATTGGTTACGTACGTCTAAAGCACCAATTTCTTTCATTTTCATGGCACGTTGCAACAATACGCCACATCCAGGAAAATAATAATCGGGGCTAAGGGTTGCAAAAACTATAAAATCTATGTCTTGTGGTGTAATGCCTGCACGCTCAATAGCAATTTTACTAGCTTCAATTGCCATTGTTGTTGTGGTTTCTTGTGTTCTATGAGCGTATCTACGTTCTTTTATACCTGTACGTTCTACAATCCACTCATCACTAGTTTCCATGAATTTTGTAAGATCTTCATTGGTAAATACGTTAGATGGTACATATTTTCCAATACCTGCTATTTTACTTAAAGGCATACAATCGTTTTAATTAAAAAAAGTCAAATGTAGGGTTTTTAAAAAAGCTGTTGCTTATAAAACGTTTAATTATTGCTTATGTTTAATGTTACAAATAAAATGGGAGGAACAAAAAATCGTTCCTCCCATTTATCCATGTTTTTAATTTTCTATTTTACTAAAAATCAAATGAAATATAGGCAGTCCATCTGCGAGGCAATTGTAAATAACCTTGAGCATATGTATTTGCAAATGTTGGTGTAAGATTTAATTGTTCTAAAACACCAGCACTTGCACCTAAACCAGCAATATTTTGAATGGCTTGACCATTATTAAAGTTTTTAACCTGAGCTCCAATTCTAATTTCTCTTTTGCTTTTTATTGGCAAACGCACATAAGCACCAGCATTAAGAATTAATAAATCGTTGTACTTTAACAAATTGGTAGGATCTACATATCTATTACTATTTAAGTTGCTATTAAAGTCGATACCAAAATATTTATGTGTATATACTACGCTTGAGTTCCAAATTAATGAAGGTACTCCTGGTAAATTTTTATCGTTTACATTTATAGAGTGAATTCTTCTTGATGTACCAGCTACCATTGTTGTTCCTTCAAAAGTGGCAGGTAAACCATAAAAATTAGGACTTACACCAGGAGCCAGAGGTGCTGGATCGGTATAAGTAACTTTAAACAACGTGAAAATAGATTTTTGGAAGGTTACGTTTGTACGTACTGTAAGCCCTTTAATACTACTTGGATTCCAAGTTAATGAAAGTTCCCCTCCTGTAATTCTATTATTACCAAATGGACGAGATACTAAAATACCTCCTTCAAAAAAACTTGATAATCTATTTTCTATTGATGTGTTGTACAAAGCAACATCAACACTTAAATCGCTTCCAATAGAAGTTCTATAGCCAAGTTCTGCTGTTAACACCCTTTCGTTTCCATCTAATCCATTTGGCAAACGAGTTACTACTCCACTAGTTTGTGTTGTCCATTCTAAACTTGTAAAAGCAGTATAATCTGGTGCTTTAAATGCTCTATTTATACTACCATAAACTGCTGAATTTGGCGTAATTAAGTAGTTAACACCAAGGCTTGCACTCCAATCACTAAAACTTTCGTCTCTCGTTAATAAAACGTCGTATGGCTTTTTATTTTCTTTCATTCCAATATTCATCCAATCGTATCTTGCACCAAAGTTGATAGTTAATTTTTCGCCTACTTTCATTTCGTCTCCAAAAAACACTGAAGTCACTTTTTCTGTATAATTTCCTCTACGGCTTAGGCTACCTCTTATTTGTCCTGCAAAAAAGCCACTGTAAGGTGCATTGCCTAAGGCTGCTACATTACCAAAAGTAATATTATCGGGGCCTCCACTAATATTTGCTCCATGGCTAAAGGCATAAGTTGTAGGATTTAACCAAGTTTTAGAAACGTATCCACCTAAAGTAAAATGGTGTTTTACTTTATCCCCTTTTATTACTTTATTAATTCTTAGCTCGTTCATCAAATCTTGGTCGGCAGCATCTCCATCTAAGAAAGTTCTAAAAACATTTGCATTTGCAGCATAAAATGATTGTATGGCAAAACTGTATTTTGTACCACTTCTTATACTTTGAAATCTGGCTTTGTTATCTATACTAAATCCATTGCCTAAATCTTTTTCAAAATTCCAACCAATGTTTACTGTTTTACCATAGTTGTTGGTTCTATGAGCATCGGCCATGCTACGTGTAATTACTTTACCATTTTCTAAAACTGGTCGAGTAGTAAATCCTGCTCCACTTTCCCAAATATCATAATTAATTGTTTTAAAAGTTGCAAAGTTTTGGAATGTATTTGTTCTGTTCCAACCAGGTGCTAAACCCATTGTTGCAGGGTTTACTGGAGCATCAGTTAAATTTTGAAATACATAATCGGCCAATAAAAAAGAAATTCTATTTTTCATGCTATTATCGGCAGTTAAGAAATCAAAATTTCCTCTAAGTTGATACCCATTATCGTTGTTGCCAGTTTTTTTAAATCCTCTATCATCTAAAAACCAACCACCAATGTTAAAACGAACTAATTTATCTGCTGTAAGGCTACCATTTAGATTCCAATCTATTCTATAGTTGGCGTAAGCATTATCTGTATGAATATTATCGTATCGGCTATATCTTACACTTCCAGCAGTTTGTGTACCCCCAGTTTTGCTTATTACATTTATTGCTCCTGCAGCACTAGCCCTACCAAATAAAGTAGCTGCACCTCCACGAACAACTTCAACTTTTTCTACGTTATTATCAAATCCAAAACCAGCTTCTGGCAAGCGACCTGTGCTACCAAAGCTTGGCAATCCATCAATCAAAATAGATGTATAATCCAACCCTCCTAAAGGATTACCACCATCAGGAAAACCTCTGGTTGTAATAGTTCCTCTACGACCCTGAGATGTATTTACATACAATCCAGGTGTGCTTGTTACAGCTTCTGCTATACCTTCTGGTCGAATTAGTTTTAAGGTTTTACTTCCAATAATTTCTACAGAAGTAGTGGTTTCTAACTTTCTTACAGGAGCTCTGCTTGCTGTAATTACCACTTCGTTTAAAGCACTATTATCTTCTCTTAACACTACACTAGCTGTAGTTTTGCCTGCAAGAGCAACAGCTTGAGTTTTATACCCTACAAACACAAACTCCAAAATTGAATTTGCCGATTTTACTTGAAGCTCGTAATTACCATCTTTGTCGCTTACTGTTCCTTTTGCTGAGCCTTTTTCACGAACAGTAACCCCCATCATTCCACTAGGATTTTCCGACGAAGTTACTTTTCCTTTAACGGTAACCTGTGCCATTGTTGCTGTTGATAAAAATGTAGTGAGCAAAAGCACTACAATTTTGTACATTTTACACATAAACGTTGTTTTTGATTTTAATTAGTTTTTTTGATTGCATAAAAATAGGAGTAATTTCAATTAATTGTTAATACTATGTACTATTTTTTTTAAAGCTTAATTCGCTAACGGTATTGCTACATCTATTAAAAACATACATGATTTTTTATTTGCTTTAAGCAATTTATTGCTAATATTGATGCCAATAAATAATACAAACTATGATAAAAATTGCATGCAGCAGCATTAGTTTCTTGTTGATACTTGTATCAATTAATGCACAGCAAAAAACAAAACCAATTGCTAGTGGCGTACTGCTCGAAAATGGCGTAAAACTTCACGACGAAAAAAAGTATAAAGATGCAATTGAAGAATTTAAGAAAATAAATAGAAACGACACCAATTATAGCACTGCATTGCACGAGCTATCATTAAGTTACTATAGTGATAGCAATTTTGCAGAATCTAAAAAAGCAGCTGAAACTGGTTTGAAATTTTTTCCAGAAGATAAAAATAAATGGTATAATCTAATTGCCAATGCTGAAGACGAACTTGGCAATTTTGATGCAGCTGTTGCTAATTATGATAAAATAATTGCAAACGATGAAAATAATTATTTGGCATACTTTAACAAAGGGATTGTTTATTATAGAAAAGAAAAGTACAACGAAGCATCAAAATTTTTAAAACAATGCTTAATTATAAGTCCGTTTTACACCTCTGCTCATTATTTTTTAGGAAGAATTAGTATTGAGCAAGGCAAACCAGTACAAGCATTATTTGCATTTTGTACAAATCTTTTATTAAACCCCGACAATAAATATGCAGGCAGTGCTGTAACTAATTTATTAGCAATTGCAAATACGAGCGATGAAGTAAGTAAAAAGATTAATAACAACTTTGGAGACGAAGATAATTTTGCCGAGCAACAAGAAATTTTACTCAGCAAAATTGCTCTCGACAAAAAATATAAACCCAAAAGTAGCTTAGATGATAATGTAGTAAAACAAATACAGGTTGTAATGGAAAAAACCAGTTTTGTAGAGACGGACAAGGGTTTTTACAACCAATTTTATGTACCCATATTTGAACAAATTTTTAAGCAAGATTTTGAAAAGTTTACATATTTTATGTTTTCAGGTTTAAATAGTAAATCTATTGCCGATTATGTAAAAAGAAATAAGAAAGATTTAATTAAATTTTCTGACGATAACATCTATACCTATTTTAATGAAATTAGAGAAACAAGAACTTTAGAGTTTAACAAAAGAGCATCTGTTACAAAACGATATTACAATAACGAATCTGGTATTGCAATAATTGGCACCAAAAAACAGGTTGGTAAAGAGATAAATTTTGTAGGCAATACCCAGTTTTTTTACAACAATGGACAATTAAAATCTGAGGGAAGTTTTAACGAAGATGGTAAACGAATTGGTACTTGGAAATTTTATCATGAAAATGGTGTTTTAAATGAAACAAACAACTACGACAATGGTAAAGTTGAAGGTGAAATAAAAACCTATTTCGACAATGGCGTGCAAAGTAGTGTGCAGTTTTATAAAAACGACAAAGCAGAAGGAAAGTTTACAAACTGGTTTTATAATGGTAGTTTAAGAAAACAAGGCTTTTATGAAAATGATAAGATTAACGGACAATTAAAAACTTACAGCATTAGGGGTTTGCAAGAATTTGAGGGAGGTGTAAAAAACGATGAATATGACGGGGATTTTAAAACCTATCATCCAAATGGAGTGCCTAAAATTATTAGCACCTACAATGCAGGAAAACAAAACGGATTGTACAAAGAATATTTTTATAACGGCAACATTTATTTTACAGGAAATTTAGAAAATGGAGAAAAACAAGGTGTTTGGAAAGAATACTATTTTTCGGGAAAACAAAAAGCCATCCTTAATTATTTAAAAGGCGAGATGGAAGGAGAACAAATTTATTACCACGAAAATGGAAAAATAGAAAAGAAAATAACTTACCTAAAAAACAAAGCAGAAGGAAAGTGTGAAGAGTTTTATGAGGATGGAAAAATATTTTGTGAAACCATTTTTGAAAAAGGCAGATTGAGAGAAATAACTTTTTATAATGCAAAAGGAGAAGCTTATAGCAATACTACAAGCAAGCGTGGAGATGCTAACTTAATTTTCTACAATTACAATGGAAATAAAACCAGTGAGGGATTTTTTACTAAAGAGGGATTTAGAAACGGAAAAACAACTTTTTACTACAACAATGGCAAAATAAAAAGTGAAGAGGAGTATAAAAACGGAGAACTACAAGGCTTAAAAACAACTTATTTTAAAAATGGTAGCAAACAAAGCGAAGTAAATTTTGAGCAAGGATATGAAGATGGCCATTATGTAGTTTACAATAGAAATAATACCATAAAAGAAGAAGGTTTTTTTGAAAATGGAGAAAAGCAAGGAGAATTTAGGTATTATGATGACCTAGGAAAATTAGAAAAAATTGTTTTTTATTTGAATGATGATGATGAAGGCTTTGTTGAATACTATCATCCCAACGGAAAAATAGATTATGAAGAACAAACACTTAATGGATGGTTTACAAGAATTATTCAATATGATACACTAGGAAAAATAATAGAAGAGCAGTTTTTTCCTAAAGGTGAGGGTAGTTTTACATTAAAAAACTATAATGGAAATCCAAAAATTAAAACCAACGTAAAAAATAACTTTATCAATGGTTCATACAAATATTTTTATAGTAATAATCAAATACAAATAGAGCGTTTTTACAAAAATGGCTTTGCCGATAGTATTTTTAAATCATATCATTTAAATGGAAAATTAAACTTAATTGGTAGTTATGTTACTGGCGAAAAACATGGCATTTGGAAAACCTATTATCCCGATGGCAAATTAAGCCATGAAGAAACCTATGAGTTAGGTGACTTAAATGGCGTTTCAAAAGTGTATCATGAATTTGATGGAAGCATTCAAAAAGAAATTCAATATAAAAATGGCAATGTACATGGTACATTTAAACAATATGGAGAGGCAGGAAATTTAGCTTATGTTCTAAATTTTGAAGATGGTTATTTAACTAGCTATTCTTACGAAGGAAAAGATGGAAAATTAATACCAGCTATTGAACTAAAAAGTGCAACAGGTAAAATTATTAGTTATTATAAAAACGGAACAAAAAGTGCCGAAATTGACTATGATGACAATATAATTCATGGTAATCGTAACATTTACTTTAGCAATGGAAAACCATTTATAATTTCCGAAAGAGCCTATGGCGAAGAAACAAAAACTAAAAAAGTATTTTATCCAAATGGCAATTTAGAAAGCGAGGAAAACCATTTTCAGGATGCGTTTCATGGAAGTTGTAAGTACTACTATGCTAATGGTAAAATTAAAGCAGAGGAAAATTATTATCTTGGAAATTTACATGGCATTTGCAAGTATTACGATGAAACTAATGGCAAAGAAACCATAAGAACCTATTTTTATGGAGAGCTAATTAAATAGATGGATAAATAAAAATTTAAAACCCAAAACGAAAAAAGTTTTGGGTTTTTTTTAATGCAACCAAAACCCTAAATTGCAACAAACTTTTACACCAATGCTTTTAAAATTAAAACACACTAAACTTACTTTAGCAATTAGTTTTTTCTTTGTTTATTCCGCTGCAATAGCTCAACAAACAGAACAAGTTTTAGCAAAATTTCCAAATGCATTAGCTGCATTTACTAATGTAGCCAGAGAAGTAAAAATTACCAATAAAGATGGTGGATTATATATAGAAACTACCGACGAAAAAGAAATTATTGTACTTAGCGATAAGGCTAGTGGTATTTACAATAAAGGAAGAGTATATCATGGAAGTTTTGATGAAGTAAAGTTAATTGAAGCATATACCAAAGTACCAGATGGCAACAAATACAAAAAAATAAAGGTAACTGAATTTAAAACTGAAAGTTCCCAAAGCAATAGTGTTTTTTACGACGATAGTAAAGAAACTGTTTTCGACTTTCCGTCATCAACACAAGGCTCTTTATGCTATCAAAAAAGTATTATTGCCGAAAAAGATATTCATTTACTTACGCCTTTTTATTTTAGTAATTATTTACCTGCCTTAAACACTAGTTTTACCATTGAGTTTCCAAGCAATGTAGATTTGAAATACATGGTAAAAAATGATGCTTCAAAAGTTATTAATATTCAAGAAGATTTTAAAAGCCGTACAAAAAAATTAACGTTTACAGCCACTAATTTAAAAGATAGAGAGTACTATAATAATGCTCCAGGTTTTTCCTATACTGAGCCTCATGTAATTTTTTACATTTCCTCCTACACTTCAAATGACGATAAAAAAATCACCATTTTTGAAACTTTAAAGGATTTTTATAAGTGGAACTTTAGTCATTTAAAAACAGTAAATAAAGAGTCAAACACAGAGCTAGAAAAACTTACTGACAGCATTACCCAAAAAGCAAAAACGCCAAGAGATAAAGCAAAGTTGATATTTAATTGGGTGCAAAGCAACATTAAATATGTAGCTTTTGAAGAGGGCTTAGAAGGCTTTGTACCACGTCAGGCAAAGGATGTTTGCAATAAAAAATATGGAGATTGTAAAGATATGGCCAGCCTACTTACAGTAATGCTAAACAATGCAAAAATTAAAGCTTATTATACTTGGATAGGCACAAGAGATATTGCTTACGATTACAATGATGTGCATTTACCTATTACAGACAACCATATGATATGTGCTGCAAATATTGATGATACATGGTTTTTTTTAGATGCCACCGACCCACATTGTATTTTTGGTATGCCTACACATGGCATACAAAACAAGCAAGCATTAATTGCTATTGATGATGAAAATTTTGTAATAGAACGTGTGCCTATAATGGAAAATAAAAAAAATGAAGTTTTAGATTCAACCATTATTTCTATAGTCCAAGGAAATCTTAAAGGCAATATCTCAATACATTTTTCTGGCTACTGTGGAAGCGATACCTATAATTTTTTAGAACATAGAGATATTACCCAAACAAAAGATTATGTAAAAGCAAGAATAAGTAAAGGCAGCAATAAGTTTTTGATGAATGAATATCGCGTAAACAAATATGATGCTGATAACAAAAAACTCAGCTTACATGCTAATTTTGAAATTCCTGGATATGCTAAGCAAATTGGAGATGAGATATATATTAATTTAAATTTAGACAAGTTACAAGCCAATACATTTATTGATACTGCAAAACGCAAAGTAGATGTTGAGTATAGCTACAAATACAATTGGCAGCAATACACTGTTTTAAACATACCAGAAGGATATGAAATTGGTTATTTGCCGAAAAATTACACCAACAATTCAGGCGATTTTGGAATGACAATTTATTATGAAAAAAGAGGAAATCAAATTGTATTATCTCAACAATTTATTAGCAATACCCTGCAATTTGAAGTAAGCAAATTCAACGAGTGGAATAAAACCGTAAAAGAGCTAAACAGCCAATATAAAGAGCAAGTGGTTTTAAAAAAATTGAAGTAAA
>JBMLOQ010000007.1:0-9757 GCA_049242885.1 Chitinophagaceae bacterium | reverse complement strand
TGATTATTTAGATTGCAATATTAAAGCCTTTATTGATTTAAAATTTAATATTTGAAATTGTTGATTTTTGATTGTTGATTTATTGACTTATTGACTTATTGACCAATGACTTATGAACAATGACTCACTTAGCATTTACAATATCTTCCAAATCCTCATCATCGCTTATATGATTCATTTCTCTTATAATTTGTGGGTAACGCCAAGCAACTCTCCTACTCATTGGGTTTACACCAAATATTTTAGGATTAGGAAAACAAGCTACAATTTTTGCAGCCTCTTCTTTACTTAAATTTTTTGCAGATTTTTTAAAATAATGCTGTGCAGCAGCTTCAATTCCAAAAACACCAGGCCCCATTTCAATAGTATTGAGATATACTTCTAGAATTCGTTTTTTGCTCCAACACAACTCAATCAAAAAAGTAAAATAAAATTCAGGTGCTTTACGTATGTACTTGCTTATGCCACTGCCCTGCCATAAAAATACATTTTTGGCAACCTGTTGTGATATTGTGCTTGCACCTCCACCAAGGGGTGTTTTAGATTTTTTACGTTTTTTACTGGGCTTGGGTTTCAGGCTTTTTTCAATAGCATCCCAATCAAAGCCATTGTGGTCGGCAAAGGCTTGATCTTCACTTGCAATAGCTGCCCATTTTATATTTTTACCCATTTCGTCCCAGCTTATGTAATCTCTTTTTAATCCATAATTAAAACTATTGCTTACTTGTGTTATGGTTAATGGCGGCATGATAACTATACACAACAAAGTGTAAATTAATGAAGTAACAAATGCCCAGATGAATACTTTTTTTATGAATGTAAATATTCTTTTCATGTAATTACAATGAATTGCAAGGATAAAGAAATGATGGCATAAATTACAAATCAACTTTAAAACATAAGTACTAAAAATTTTTAACTACTACCATTCCTTACTGAAATTTTCTATTTTAAATCAAGCTTTATTATAAAAAATTTTCAAGCTTAAATTCAGCCATTTCATTTAAAGAAAATATTTATTGTTTTTCAATAAATATTTATTATACATTTGCATAGAAATAAAATAAAAATGAAAAAAGAAACAAAATTTACTTGGAACTTAATTAAACTTTTTTGCTGGCTAATATTTGCTGGGCTTTGTGTACAAACAGGTGCCCTTTTGTTTAATTACATATATAGTATTTTTAAACCTATTGCTGCCGAAAATTTATACTTAGGCTTAAACCTTAGCTCTATTTATCACCAAAGTTTTTACTTATATAGTTGTCTTTTTAGTTTAATTATAGGTATTTCATTTATGAAAGCTTATACATTTTACTTAGTACTTTCATTATTTAAAATTCTTAATTTACAAAAACCTTTTAGCATTGAGGTTTCAAACATTATATCTAAAATAAGTTATTTAGGCTTTGGGGTTGGACTTGCTAGTTATATTGCAACTAAGTATACTATTCAGTTATCTAAAAAAGGCTATTTTGTTGATGAAGTTTCTAATTTTTGGAACGATAGCTATGCCTATTTAATGCTTTCGGCCATATTATTTGTGATTTCATTGATATTTAAAAAAGGAATTGAATTACAAAACGAAATTGATTTAACTGTATAACTATGGCAATAATTGTAAACGTAGATGTAATGATGGCAAAGCGTAAAATGTCGCTAAACGAATTATCATCAAAAGTAGATTTAACTTTATCTAACCTATCAATTCTAAAAACTGGTAAAGCAAAAGCTATAAGATTTAGTACTTTAGAAGCAATTTGCAAAGCTTTAAACTGCCAGCCAGCAGATATTTTAGAATATGTAGAAGATGAAAAACAAGTTACTAATCCTACTTTAACTACAACTAGGACAAATTCCTGAAACTGTAAAATTTACTTGAGTAACTGTATAGTTTTTAGGCATTAAAAAACTAGGCTCAACAGTTTCTAAGCAAGTAACTTTTTTGCAACTTGTACAACTAAAATGTACATGATTATGACTGTGTTTGTGGGTACAACTTTTATTACAGCTTGCATATTTTACTACTCCATCTACATTAATTATTTTGTGTAGCAATCCCTCATCAATTAATCTATCAAGCACTCTATAAATGGTAACTCTATCGCACAATCCATTTAAAGCAGTTTGTATTTCAATATGCGATAAGGCATTACTTGAATTATTTAATAAACTTATTATTTCGGTTTTTGCAACTGTATTTCGCATAAAATTAATTACTACAAAATAAGTGTTTTAGCAAATAAACTAAGGAAATAAAATCATAAATAAATGTGCAGACTAGATTATTAACAATTTATAATCAAAAAAAAGAGTAAGCCAAAAAAATAGCTTACTCTTTTTTTAATTTAAACCAATAATTAAACCTATCTATAAGGTAAAACCCTTGAACTACTTACCCCACTTGCATTGGTATAAGTAACTTTAAAAAATCCAGCACAATCACCCAATCCAACTGGATTTCCCATTGCATTTAATCCAAATGCTACTTGTACGTTTGAAGTACCCACAAAATGAGAAACATTACCAGCTGTTGGTCTCCACAAACCACAGAATGTATTAGACTTTATGGTATTATTTATTACAGTTTGATAACTACGAGAAAATCTTGAAGTACCCCAAGCTTCTGTATTTGCTTTAGTATTAATTGTAGTATCTCCTACAACTTCATAATTAAATTTACGTGGTGTACTTGTGTAGGAAATTGTAGTTGTTTTAGCTGCATTCCAATTAGCAGTTTTTGTACCTAAACTGTCTGTAAAAGTTGCAGTTATTCCTGTAGCTCCTGTTCTTACTTTATGTACTAAAGAGCTTACTAAACCTTGTTGCAATTTAAAATGGTTGCCACCATTTACGTTAGTGATAAATCGTTGCCCATTTAAAGTAACAGACTTGTTACGACAAACATTTTCTACTTTAAAATTATTGAAAGTAACTTTTAAAGTTGCACCAGGTTCAATCCACCTTGGAGCGTTTAATAATTCTACAGTTATACTTCCTGTTCTTTTTCTACAACCATTAATTCTTCCATTGTAATTGATGGTAATAGTTCTTACTCCTCCTCCAGGATTTGATGTATCTGTATCAATTGATAAAGAACCGCCTCCTAAAATATTTCCCAAACCACAAAATCTTGCACTTGATGAGGCTGTGTTTGTAGCATCATCATCAACAGATTCTGTTTCGCTGCTCATCATTTCTGAATCTTCAGACTGAACTTGCATTTGAACTTCCTCAGTTACAACTTCATCTTCTACAGAGGTTGTTTTTTTACAACTAAACATTAATAAAGTAAAGCTACAAATTAGCAAAAAGTAGCCTTTAAAAAATTGTTTTTTCATGATTATAAAATTTATAAGGTGATTGTATAATACGTAGAACTAAAATTTTTACAATAGTTTAATTACCCAAAAAAAAAAATTAAAAGCTATACTTAATACTTAACATAAAATTTCTTCCTGGTGCAGAAATGCCACTTGCAAAATAACGGTAATGAATATCAAACAAATTATCAATACTCGCTTGCAATGAGATAGTTTTTTTGAACTGCATGGCCAATCTGGCATTAAAAGTTACCCAACTTGGCATACCATCAACAGTAGCATATTGTAAATTATCTTCACCACTTGGGCTATAATCTTTTAATCTTTTCCAACCATTAAACAATGAAAAAACTTCGGCTTGCCAAGTTGTTTCTTTGTATAAAACACCCACTCTACCATAGCTTGGTGGCACATGATCCAATGGAGCGGTGATACCTAAATTAGTGTATCTTCCATAAGTATAAGTATAAACTGCCTGAATACTTGTTTTTGCCAAAATGGTAGCAGCAGCTTGTACACTAAATCCATTAATAAATGCTACAGCTTTGTTTTGAGGTGCAACAACTTCACTTCGTATTCCATTATATAGCATACTATCTTTTCCATCAAATGTAAATTTATCAACAGCTATGGCATTAGTAAACCATGTATAAAAAGCAGTAGCCCCAAAACTAAATTTATGTCCATAGTAATGATAACTAGCCTCAGCATTGTAAGTAAACTCTGGTTTTACATTTATGTTTGGAACTACCACTCTGCCAATATTTGTTTCAAAAACTTTGCTTAAATCATCTACATTAGGGTTTCTAAAACCACTACTTACCATAAACGAAATCTTACTTTTTTCATTAGCATAAACTAGTGCTAAGTTCCCTGTAATGGCAACATTCCTTTGCATAGCACTTTTAAACGGCAACCTCATAATGCTTGTATCTGCAAATTGAGCATTTAATGTTACGTAGCTAAATCTTAGTCCACTATTAAGTGTAAACTGCTCATTAAACTTATAAATATGCTGTGCATACAATGCAAGACTACTCATATTTGTTGGCCCATCTGCATATCTGGTTTGAATTCTGCTTTTAGCACCCGATACAATGTTTACTCTCTCGGCTGTGCTGCTTACAAAATTACTATAAGCATCTGCACCTATATGTATTTCTTGTTTTTTTCCAGTATGTTTAGCATCAATTGTTAATCCAAAAATATCTACACGCTCCCATCTAAAATCTTTATTATTACTTTTAAATCTTCTTGTAATTCTGCTTTCTTCAAGAGCTTGATAATTGGCTACTACATTAACATCACTAAAAAAACCTTTCATATTTTTTTGGTTAAAACTATAAGCCAGCATATTTCTAAATTGTGGACCATAGTACCATTCTGAAAATGCTGGAGTTCCTGCATTAACTTCACTTAACCTATCGTATCTTGGAATATCATTGGTATTGCTAAGCTGAAAATTTAAAATATGTTGTGTATTTGTATTGGGCTGAAATAAAAACTTTTGAGTAACATCAATTTGTTTATAACCACTAGGGCTTTGCCTATTGGGGTTTGGATTTACAAGAGCCGAATCTACATTTCCAAAACGCTGAACTATGAAATTTTTCTTTCCAAAATTCGGGTAGGCATTACTACGATTTCTTCCTTGAATTAAATCACCAAAACTACCATAAGTAACACTTGTAAAACTTGCAAATTGCTTACCTCCAATATTAAATTGCACATTGGATCTTCCTTCTTCCACAGCACTACTATATCTAACTGTGGCACTTCCATTAATTTGTGTTTTTTGGTTAGTTGATAGCATAGGATTTTTGGTAGTCATATTAATTACACCACCCAAAGCATCACTACCATATAGGGTTGATGATGGCCCATACAATACATCCATTCTATCCAAAATCATATTATCAATAGTAATGATATTCTGTAGATGCCCAGTTCTATAAATGGCATTATTAAGCCTTACACCATCTACCATTAGCAAAACTCTACTAGCTTCAAATCCACGAATAATAGGGCTTCCGCCGCCTTGTTGGCTTTTTTGAACAAATACTGCACCTGTATTGATTAATACATCTGCTGTGTTTGGCTGAAAGTTTAATAAAGATTTATTATTTATACTTAAAATAGACTGTGCTACTCGCTTTCTTTTTTCAGGAAACTTATAAGTGTTTACTAAAACTTCATTTAAATTAGTAGCACTTGTATCGGCCTGTTGTGCACTAATGTAAATAGGAAAAATAGCTAAAACTATTAATTTTTTTTTCATTTTTTGAATTATCAGAATTGCAATACGATGGAAAAATTTCCAATCAAATTGGTTAAAAAAGGTTCTCTATTTTCACTAAGAAACTATAAGCTATTAACAATAATAACATAGACTGTTAAACTGTATATAGTTCATTTTATAATTAGAATATAACTATACATGTTAACCAAAAACATGTTAAAGAAAATAGAGGAAAAATAAATTAAAATAGAGAAACCTTAACAAGGAGGTTTGTCGTTCTCATTCACAAACTCAAAAGGTAAAAATTGTGATGTGTGAGCTCCCAATGTAATTTTTTGATTTTTTATTGTATTAAACACCACATCATAGTAATGGGTTTTACCAATATGTTGTTTTAAATACAACATCAACAAGATTTGTTTTTCATTGTATGGATTATTGGCTTTATCCACTTTTTGCCAAATTTCATTTTCTTCAGTATCATACAATCCAGCAACTGTAATTTTTTCAGAAGATTGGTGTACAATTGTTTTTATATCGAATAATTGGCCATAAACAAATATTTCCTTATTTTTTTCTACCCAAATCACTTCATTAATAGGTACTGTAATCTGTTGTAGCTTAGTATTCTCAAGCTGGTGTGCCATTTCAATTTTCAATTGCCATTGTTTTACAAATAAGCTTAAAGCATTGAACAGTGGCAACGCCATTATATAAATAAAAAATAAAGCAGTGAGTTGTTTTTTAATCACAGATCAAATGTAAAATACATAAGGTTATAAACCAATTATCGTTCTTCCAAATCTCGAGTTAGTAGAAGCTATAGCAACTAATTCATCGTGCCTTCCACTAAAACTTCTATAATATACTAATACTGAATAATAATTTTCTGTTTCCCAATAATTACCTTCTGTAAGCTCTGCATCTGCCATACTATTTTTTTTATCAGCTTCTTTACTTAGGTATTGATAGCTGTAAAAACCTTGCTTAAGCATTAACGTTTTTTCATAAACCCCTTTTGCTTCATTAAAATCCATTTTTGATTTATTACCAATTACATTACCAGTAAGCTCTCCATTTAAATGAATTTCACTACCAATTAAAGGTTGGTTTTTTTCTGGAACATAAGTAAAAACAACACTAGCATAATCTGTTTGCCACCAAGGATTCACATTGTCTGTATTGGTAATATTATACCATCCATCAAAATCTCTGTAAAACAAATAGCGTTGATTAGTTCTTGGCCCTTCAGGTTTTACATATACAGTTGTTTTATCCCCATTAATTTCTTTTCGTTGAATAAAATCACTTTCAAATCTTATACTTCTCATATCAACCCATCTATGTTCTTTACTTGCAGGAAAAAGGCAGTCAATTTCACCATTATATTCAAGCAATTTATCTCTTATAAATGCAGGTTGCAAATTTGTTTTCAAATTATCCCACCTATTATTTTGCATTACTACAACTTTTACTTGTTGCAAAATATTAAACAAATTTAGTTTAGCGGTGTTGATTGAAAATTGAACACGTTGGTGTGTTCTAAATTTATCACCATTAAAAGGTTGTAAAACCTGTAAACCCACAGCAGCAATACTTTCAACCACGTACATTCGTTTTACAAATGCTAGTTGATTGGTATCACTGTTTAAAAAAACTTTTAATAAATAATTCCCACTTTTTGTAGGCATACAATTTCGCTCAGGAATATTTACTTGATAATGAACATATTTACTAAGTGTGATAGAAGATGGACGAAACTGTGAAATTCTATTTTGTGTAAAGCCTTTTATATAATCAAATGGATTTACTTGGGCAACACTCCAATCGGCATTACATAATTGAAAAGTGTAGAAATAATTTTTTACATATCCGTCTAAATCATCAAAATGAAGCTCCAAAACATCGGCACTATTTAAGTTGATGATGGGCATACTTTCTTGATTGTTTTGCTGAAACAGTTTTACAGTTTTTATATTATCAAAATATATGGCATCGGGAGCATGCTGAGCAAAATTTATGACTGTATAAAAAACAAACAGAATAAATAATATTTTCTTCATTAAAAAAGATTTATACAAATGTAAGCGGCCATGCTGTATTTAACATTTGATATTTAATATTTAATACTTTACATCTAATATCTTACATTAATTTAAAGTTGTATTAAAATTATATTTTCAATAATTAAGCCAAAATTTGTTAACATAAATGCAATTATATTTGATGAGGATAAATCTAAAATAGATAATTAAAAAAATATCTTACAATGCTTGTAAAAACCTTTGGAAGTGCAGTTTATGGAGTAGAGGCTATACCAATAACCATGGAAGTTAATATTAGCGGTGGTGATTTAAAATACTTCATTGTTGGTTTACCAGATAATGCTATTAAAGAAAGTTTACTGCGTATTGAAAGTGCCATAAAAACCAATAATTATAATTGGCCACGTACTAAACTAGTTGTAAACATGGCACCTGCCGATATTAAAAAAAGTGGTGCTGCTTTTGATTTACCAATTGCTATTGGCGTTTTGGGTGCAAGTGATCAATTACAAAATCCTGAAAAACTAAAAGACTATGTAATAATGGGTGAACTTAGTTTAGACGGCACTGTACAATCAATTAAGGGAGCATTGCCCATTGCAATACAAGCAAGAAAAGAAGGCTATAAAGGTTTGATTGTACCCAAAGAAAATGCTAGAGAAGCGGGTATGGTAAATAACTTAGAAGTTTATGGCGTTCAGCATTTAAAAGATGTTGTAAATTTTTTGAATGATGAAACTACAATAAAACCTGTAACCGTAAATACAAGAGAAGAATTTTTTGGCAATCAATATGAGTTTGAATTTGATTTTAATGATGTAAAAGGACAAGAAAATATAAAACGTGCATTAGAAATTGCTGCTGCTGGCGGACATAATGCCATTTTAATTGGTCCTCCTGGTGCTGGAAAAACGATGCTAGCAAAACGTTTGCCCACCATATTACCTCCATTAAGTTTACAAGAAGCTTTAGAAACCACTAAAATTCATAGTGTTGCAGGAAAACTCCCTCTAGAATCTAGCCTCATTTCAAAACGTCCTTTTCGTAGCCCACACCATACAGTTAGTGATGCTGCATTGGTTGGTGGTGGAGGTATTCCACAACCTGGTGAAATTTCATTGGCACATAATGGCGTATTATTTTTAGATGAATTGCCCGAATTTAAACGTACCGTTTTAGAAGTAATGAGGCAACCCATGGAAGAAAGAAAAGTAACTATTAGTAGAGCAAAAGTAGCTTTGGATTTTCCTGCCAATTTTATGCTTATTGCTAGCATGAACCCTTGCCCCTGTGGCTTTTTTAATCATCCAGATAAAGAGTGTACTTGCCCTCCAGGTAGTGTACAAAAATATTTAAATAAAATTAGTGGGCCTTTACTAGATAGAATTGATTTACATGTAGAAGTTACACCAGTTGCGTTTAACGAACTAAGTGCCATAAAACAAGGAGAAAATAGTGCCACTATTAGAGAGCGTGTAATACAAGCTAGAGACATACAAACCAAGCGATACAAAAATTTTGATGGCATGTATGCCAATGCCCAAATGAGTAGCAAGCAATTAAGAGAAATTTGTGTGATTGATAAAGTAGGCGAAGCCTTATTAAAAAAAGCAATGGAACGATTAAACCTAAGTGCTAGAGCTTATGATAGAATTTTAAAAGTAAGTAGAACCATTGCCGATTTAGCCAACAGTGAAAATATAAAACCAGAACATTTAGCCGAAGCCATACATTACAGAAGCTTAGATAGAGAAGGATGGGCGGGATAGAGAAATTATGTAAACAAATTTGGTAATAAACTAATTTGAAAAAAATATATAGGTTAATGTAGAATAAAACAACCCGCCACAACCTAAAAAAGCAAAACATACTTATAAACATAGAGCAATAAATTACTTATAACAAACTAATATTGTTTCAAAGCAAAAAATTTTGGATGTTGCTTCAATGGAATATGATTAAAACTGATTGAAAAAATAAGAAAGTTAGAAAAAAGTTGCAGATTGTAATGTTAATAATTGATTTATAAGATAAAATTTAATTTAAAAAAGTTCGAAGCCATAACGATAGTATTATGTGCCATTTTATAGAGACACCCTAAAACTTGAAAGTGTATTTGAATGATAGAAATTTTAAAACAACATTTGATT
>JBMLOQ010000006.1:9296-22793 GCA_049242885.1 Chitinophagaceae bacterium | reverse complement strand
CGTAATAATAAACCAGCATTATCACCAGCCTCACCTCTATCCAATAATTTTTTAAACATTTCAACACCAGTAACAGTACTGTTCATGTTTGTTTCTTGTAAACCAACTATTTCTACTGCTTCACCTACTTTAATTACACCTCTTTCAATTCTACCAGTAGCAACAGTACCACGACCTGTGATAGAGAAAACGTCCTCAACACTCATCAAGAATGGTTGATCAACTGGTCTTGGAGGCAATGGAATGTAACTATCTACAGCAGCCATTAATTCTTCAACTTTAGCAACCCATTGTGCATCTCCAGCTAAAGCTAAAGAAGCAGAACCTTGGATTACTGGAGTATTATCACCATCAAAGCCATTTTTAGTTAACAACTCACGAATTTCCATTTCTACTAATTCTAATAATTCTGGATCTTCAACTAAGTCAACTTTATTCATGAAAACAACCATTGAAGGTACACCTACTTGACGAGCAAGTAAGATATGCTCTCTTGTTTGAGGCATAGGACCATCAGTTGCAGCTACCACTAATATTGCACCATCCATTTGAGCAGCACCAGTAATCATGTTTTTAACATAATCGGCGTGACCAGGACAGTCAACGTGTGCATAGTGACGGTTGTCTGTTTGATATTCTACGTGAGCAGTGTTAATTGTGATACCTCTTTCTTTTTCTTCAGGAGCACCATCAATTTCGTCGTATTTTTTTGCAACGTTACCCATACCTTTTTGAGAAAGGATAGTTGTAATTGCTGCAGTTAAAGTTGTTTTACCATGGTCTACGTGACCGATAGTACCAATGTTTACGTGGGGTTTCTCCCTTTTAAAGGTCTCTTTAGACATCTTATTTTATTTTATTTGTTTATTAAATAAAGTCCATAGTAATTAGCCACAGACCATAGTTTCTTAAATTTCTGATTCCTAATTTATGATTTCTTATTGCTTCAAACAAATTAGAAATGAGAAATATTAAATTAGAAAGAGTAGAGCCGTTGGAGGGAATTGAACCCTCGACCTCTTCCTTACCAAGGAAGTGCTCTACCACTGAGCCACAACGGCTTTAAAAGAACTTTTATTTGAGCGGAAGACCAGGCTCGAACTGGCCACCTATAGCTTGGAAGGCTATCGCTCTACCAAATGAGCTACTTCCGCTTTTAAAACTTAATAATTTGAAAATTAGCAAATGCGAAAATTATTTTCACACTTTCATATTTGCTAATTCGCAAATTGCTTGTGGGCAGTGAAGGATTCGAACCTCCGTACCCTTGCGAGAACAGATTTACAGTCTGTCGCCTTTAACCACTCGGCCAACTACCCTTTTAATAACTGTTAGGTTATCAAAGAGCCGAGGAAGGGAGTCGAACCCACGACCTGCTGATTACAAATCAGCTGCTCTACCAACTGAGCTACCTCGGCTTATCATATCTATTCAAAAAACTTTCAAGATTATTTTCAATTATCTTGTTTTTTCGGACGGCAAAAGTAGAGCTTTTTTAATACCAACAAAATTCTTTTAAAAAAAAATTTAAAAAATTATTCACATTTTTTTTGGAAGTATGTTTAGTTGTAAGGTGCACTACTCACATCTGCCCAATTGTCATTTTTACAAAAATAAAAATTGCCAATTATTCTACCTAAAATTTTTGGCTTACTGTTTGAAGCAATTTGCTTTATAATTGCAAAATTTTAAATATCATGACAATAAATAAAATGTTCACACAATCTACATTCATTAATCAAGAAGAGGGAGAAAGTAATAAAGAAGAAAAATCGGAACAAGCTTCATCTGCGATGATAAAGAAAATGGAAAATCTTTTCTTTCAAAAACGTGCTGTGTATTTATGGGGTGCTGTGGAAGATAAAACGGCTAAAGATGTTGTAAGTAAATTATTATTATTAGATGCCGATAACCCAGGTGAAGAGATTAAATTTTTTATAAATAGTCCAGGAGGGGTAGTTACAAGTGGTATGGTTATTTACGATACTATAAAAATGCTACAATCGCCTGTTAGTACAATTTGTATGGGCTTAGCTGCTAGTATGGGTAGTATTTTGCTTAGCTGTGGTGTTAAAGGCAAACGCTTTATCTATCCTCATGGAGAAGTTATGATTCATCAGCCAAGTTTAAGTGGATACTATCAAGCAACAAGTATTGATCTTGAAATTCAAGCTGAACAAATACGCAAAACAAAAGAACTAGGAGCTAAAATCTTAGCTGAAAATTGTGGTAAAACATTTGAACAAATAATGAATGATTTTAATAGAGATTACTGGATGAATGCCCAAGAAGCTGTTGACTATGGCATTGTTGATGGTATCATGAATAAAATTTAACATTAAAATGCTGAAATTCAGGATCTACTAAAAATTAACCAGCAATAAATAATCTCCCTGTTTAAATAAGAAATGAATAAAGAAGTTGTTTTAAGTGGTATTCGCCCAACCGGATTTTTACATTTAGGTAATTATTTTGGGGCTATGAAAAATTATGTACGTATGCAAAACGAATACAATTGCTATTTTTTTGTAGCCAATTGGCATTCATTAACTACTCACCCAGACACAAAAGAGCTTAACAATGCAGTGCATAGAGTAATTGCAGAAAATATTGCTTGCGGTCTAGATCCAAATAAAGTAAGTCTTTATGTACAAAGTGATGTTCCAGAAATAGCGGAACTTTATTTAAACTTAAATATGCTTGCTTACTTAGGTGAGCTTGAAAAAACCACAACTTTTAAAGATAAAGCAAGGTCGCAACCTAATAACGTTAATGCTGGATTGCTAACATATCCTGTATTGCAAGCTGCTGACATTTTAATACATAGAGCCGTTAAAGTTCCTGTAGGAAAAGATCAAGAGCAAAATCTTGAAATGGCTCGAAATTTTGCACAACGTTTTAACCATAGATATGGTGAAGTTTTTCCTGAGCCTCATGCATTTAATTATGGAGAAAATTTAGTTAAAATAATGAGCCTAGATGGTAACGGCAAAATGAGTAAAAGCGAAAATCAATTGGCTACTGTGTATTTAGCAGATGAAGATGATGTGATTAGAAAAAAACTGTTAAAAGCCAAAACTGATCAAGGTCCATCAACCCCAAATGCCAATAAGCCAGATTTTATTGAAAATTTGTTTACATTAATGCAATTAGTAAGCTCTGCAGATACTTACACAAAATTTAACGAGGATTATAACAACAGTTCTGATGGAAATTGTATTATTAGATATGGCGACTTTAAAAAACAGCTAGGGGAAGATATGGTAAAATTTATTGCTCCAATAAGAGAAAAAGCTTTGGATTTACAAAAAAATAAACCATTATTGCAAAGTATTATTAAACAAGGAGCAGATAAAGCAAGAGCAAGTGCAAACGATACCATGAAATTGGTTAGAAAAGGGGTGTTAGGAGAATAAAAACAATCCATTGTCGTTTTTAAAATTTCACTATACACTTAAAACAGGCATTAAATCTTGAATTATCTAAAGTTTCTTGCAACACATCTTTTCCATGGCAAAAACAAAAAAACCTAAGCACATTGCTATAGCTGGCAATATAGGTGCTGGTAAAACTACATTAACAGAAATGCTGAGTAAGCATTACAAATGGATTCCTCAGTTTGAAGATGTAGATCATAATCCATATCTAATGGATTTTTATGAAGATATGCCAAGGTGGAGTTTTAACTTGCAAATCTATTTTTTAAACAGTAGGTTAAATCAACTTTTAGAAATTCAGCGTGGTAGCGAAACCATAATTCAAGATAGAACAATTTATGAAGATGCCAATATTTTTGCTCCCAATTTGCATGATATGGGACTAATGGCAAAACGTGATTTCGAAAACTATTATACTTTTTTTGAAACCCTAAAAAGTATGGTTCAACCGCCAGATTTACTGATTTATCTAAAAGCTAGTGTACCTACTTTAGTTGCTCAAATTCAAAAAAGAGGTAGAGAGTATGAAGAAAATATTCGTTTAGACTACTTAAAAAAACTAAATGAATACTACAATAAATGGATTGATAATTATAAAGAAGGTGCTTTGCTAGTAATTGATGTAGACAAAAATAAATTTGGTGAAAACGATGAACATTTTGGAGAAATTATATCTAAAATTGATAGTCAGTTATATGGCTTGTTTTAAAAATTAAATTCAATATCCAATTATTGTTCAAAAAATAGTAGGATTATTAATTATTTCTTGTTTTTGCTTCCATATAAAATGTGGCCAAAAACAATTTTAAAAGCATAGTTTATAACTTTTTATAACAATTATTCCCCTAGAACATCTTATTTATAACAATATTGCAGCAATCCTTTTACTTTGCTTCAAAATTTTTTATATGCGTTTTTTTGGTTTCTTAGTATTTACTTTACTTGTAACAAATAGTTTTTCTCAAACCAAACGACCACCAACAAAAAACAGGTCAATTTCTAATCCAACGAGAAGCATTCCAAAGCCAACTCAAAAATTATTATTTACACTTACCGATAGTGCAAGCTATGCCATTGGTGTAAATATTGCTAAAAACCTAAAATCACAAGGCTTTACAGGAATTGATGCACTAAAATTATACAAGGGTATGAGTGATGTATTGCTTGGCAAAATACCACAATTAACCGAGTTGCAAGCAGCAAATTGTATTAATGAATACCAACAAAAGTTTGTTGCAACACAAAAAAAAGCTTCCCAACAAAATAATACTAGCAGTGCTTCATCCTCACAAAAACAAAATTTAAATAATACCATAAACGAAGCTGCCAAAAACAAGGTTTTGGGTAGAGAGTTTCTTGAAAAAAATGCTAAAAAGGAAGGAATTATGAGTATGCCTGGTGGATGGCAATATGAAATTTTAAAAACAAGTACCGACACAACTCACCCAAAATTTGATGATAAAGTTACTTTTCACTACACAGTTAGCGATATTGATGGTAAATTAATACAATCTAGCAAGGCTAATAATCAGCCAATCACCTACCCTGTTGGTAATTTAATTATGGGTTGGCAAATTGCTTTACCGATGATGACAGTTGGTAGTACTTGGAAAATTTATTTACCAAGTACACTTGCTTATGGAGATAATGGTGCAAGTGAAGATATTAGACCAGGGATGACCTTAGTTTTTGAAATAGAGGTAATAAGTATAAACAGATAAACCTAAAAATAATTATATGAAATGTAACGAAATTAATATAATCGACGAAAAAGAAACAAGAGCTGGTTTTGGTGACGGAGTTTTTGAAGCAGCCCAAGCAAACGAAAATGTTGTAGTACTAACTGCAGATTTAGCAGGAAGTATGAAGATTGCAAATTTTATAAAAACCTACCCAGAAAGATTTATACAAGTTGGAATTGCTGAAGCAAATATGATTGGAATTGCAGCAGGCTTAACCATTGGTGGCAAAATTCCTTACACTACAACTTTTGCAAATTTTAGTACAGGTAGAGTGTACGATCAAATTCGCCAAAGCGTTGCTTATAGTGATAAAAATGTAAAAATTTGTGCCTCTCATGCAGGATTAACCTTGGGTGAAGATGGTGCTACTCACCAAATTTTAGAAGATATTGGATTGATGAAAATGTTACCAGGTATGACAGTGATTGTACCTTGCGATTACAACCAAACCAAAGCTGCTACCAAGGCAATTGCTAATTATCATGGGCCTGTGTATTTACGATTTGGCAGGCCAAAATGGGCAAATTTTACAAGTGTAGATGGAAGTGATTTTGTAATTGGTAAAGCCCAGCAGCTTAGTGAAGGTAAAGATGTAACAATTTTTGCTTGTGGCCATTTAGTATGGAAAGCAATTGAGGCAGGCAAGCAATTAGAAGCAGAAGGAATAAGTGTAGAAGTTATAAATATTCATACTATAAAGCCGTTGGATGAAGCAGCTGTATTAGCTTCTATAGCAAAAACCAAATGTGCAGTTACTGCTGAAGAGCACAATGTTATTGGTGGCTTAGGCGACAGTATAGCACAAGTTGCATCGAAAAACTTACCTATTCCTATAGAATATGTAGGCACACAAGATACATTTGGAGAAAGTGGTACACCAAAGCAATTACTAGAAAAATATGGCTTAGATACACCAAATATTGTGGCAGCTGCTAAAAAAGTAATTGAGCGAAAGGGATAATAGCTACATAAACGGCTGCATTTTTTTTGTTACTACAGCTATTTTTGTACTGTTGATTTAACACAAATAAGTTAAAGTCATTCATTCAAAAAATCAAAAAAATAAACACATAATTATGAGCAAACCAGTTAAGTGGATACTTATTATAGTAGTACTTTTATTAGTTATTCTCGGTGTATTAAAAGCAACTGGCAGTTTAGGTAAAGATGAAGGCACACCAGTTGTTGTAGAAGCTGTAGAATTAAAAACAATTACAGAAACAGTAAATGCAAGTGGTAAAGTTTACCCTGAAATAGAAGTAAAAATAAGCCCAGATATAAGTGGCGAAATTGTAGAACTTACAGTAAAAGAAGGGGATAGCGTAAAACGTGGCCAACTTTTAGCAAAGATTTATGCTGATATTTTGGTTTCACAAAGAGACCAAGTAAGTGCAGGAGTAAACCAAGCTAATGCTCAACTAGGTAACAGTACTGCTGGCTTGGGAGCATTAAAAGCAAGTCTCGATCAAGCAGAAATTAATTACAATAGAAGTAAAAAATTATACGACGAAAAAGTAATCAGCCGTGCTGAATTTGAGCAAACCCAACAGGCTTTAGCTGTTGCAAAAGCGAATTTTGAAGCTGCAAAAGAAGGACTAAAAAGTAACGATGCTGCAATTGCTAGTGCAAGAGCACAACTTACAAGAGCTAACAAAGACTTAAGTAGAACAACTATTGTTGCTCCAATGGATGGGGTTGTAAGCTTAATGAATATAAAAAAAGGCGAAAAAGTTGCTGGTAATAGTTTTAATGTTGGTACAGAAATGATGCGAATTGCCGATTTAAATAGTATTGTTACACAAGTAGATGTAGGTGAAAACGATATTCCAAAAGTAAAATTAGGAGACACAGCCCTAATAAATGTAGATGCTTATAGTAAGCGAAAATTTAAAGGCGTAGTATTTAAAATCGCTAATCCAATGGGCAATGCTTTAGGTGGTAATACCAGCACAGATGTTACAAACTATAAAGTACATATAAGAATTTTAAAAAGCAGTTATGAAGATTTAATGGGCAAAGGAAGTTTTCCTTTCCGCCCAGGAATGAGTGCTAGTGCTGATATCCAAACTAGAACAGAACGAAACGTTATTAGTGTGCCATTAAATGCCGTTACTACTAGAAATAAAAAAGATGATAAAGCTGTAACTGCTCCAAAAAATGACAACAAGGGTAATGAAGAAAGTAAAGAAAAAAATGTAAATGTATTAGACGATTTAAACGAAGTAGTTTTTGTATATGATACAACAGGGAAAAATGGAGCATCAGTAAAAAAAGTGAAAGTTAAAACCGGTATTCAAGACCTTACCCACATACAAATTACTGAAGGCTTAAGTGTAGGTCAACAAGTAGTTTCTGGACCTTATTATTTAGTAAGCAAATCACTAAAAGAAGGTGATAAAGTAAAGAAAACAGATAAAGATAAAGTGATGGGGGAAGGTAAGAAAGATTAGTTGATAGCATTAAAATCTATTTTTTAAAAATTGGAAGTCAAAATAAAAACTCTAGCATAATCGCTAGGGTTTTTGTTTTTTAGGAGATATACAATTCCAAAACTTAATCACATTAAAGCAATTTTATCATTTTACTTACATTTCGTTAATAAGCCCAACTTACATTTGCTATTCATAAAAAAACATGGATTTAAAATCTTTACTTGCAAAGCCTTTTGCACAATACATTCATAAAAAAATTGATAAAGATGCTGCCCATGCTATAGCTACTCAAGATGCTATTTTTAAATATCTAATAAAAACAGCAACTAATACCATTTTTGGTAAAGACCATAATTTTAAAAATATAAATTCGTACAGCGATTTTAAATCTCAAGTACCTGTAAGAGATTATGAAGAATTTAAGGTTTATATAGAACAAATTAAAGAAGGTAAACATAATGTACTTTGGAAAGGCAAACCTTTATACTTGGCCAAAACTAGTGGTACTACTAGTGGTGCAAAATATATTCCAATCACAAAAGCATCTATACCAAATCATATAAATACTGCACGAAATGCTTTGCTATATTACATGGTAGAATCGGGCAATTATAGCTTTGCTTTAGGCAAGCTAATTTTTTTAAGCGGAAGTCCATCATTGGAAAGAATAGCAGATATTCCTACAGGAAGATTGAGTGGTATTGTAAACCATCATGTACCAAAATATTTAAGAAGTAATCAACTACCGAGTTTCACCACAAATTGTATAGAAGAATGGGAAGAAAAATTAGATAAAATAATTGAAGAAACTGAGCATCAAAATATGACACTTATAAGTGGAATTCCTCCTTGGGTTCAAATGTATTTTGATAAATTAGTTGAAAGACATGGCAAAAAAGTTGGCGAAATTTTTAAAAACTTCAGTGTATTAGTACAAGGTGGTGTAAACTTTGAACCTTATAAAGCAAAGCTTTTTGAAAGTATTGGAAGAAAGATTGACACCATAGAGTTGTTTCCTGCAAGTGAAGGTTTTTTTGCTTTTCAAAATAAACAAAATGAGGATGGCCTTCTCTTAAACACCAACAGTGGAATATTTTTTGAGTTTATCCCAGCAAATGAAATTTTTGATGAAAATCCTACAAGGATTACTTTAAAAGATGTTCAACTTGGCATAAACTATGCAATCATTATTAATAGTAATGCTGGTTTATGGGGATACAATATTGGCGACACAATAAAATTTGTAAGCTTAAATCCATATAAAATTATTGTTACAGGACGTATAAAACACTTTATTAGTGCCTTTGGCGAGCATGTAATTGGCGAAGAGGTAGAATTTGCTTTGCTTGAAGCAGCAAAAGAAGAAAATATTACTATCACAGAATTTACAGTTGCTCCAAATATATCCAATGGTAAAGGAAATAGTTTTCATGAGTGGTTTATAGAATTTGAAGAATCACCAAAAAACATAGAGGCATTTACTTTAAAAATAGATAATTATCTAAGAAAGAAAAATGTATACTACGATGATTTAATAAAAGGTAATATCTTGCAAACTTTAAAAATAAATGTAGTGCAAAAAAATGGCTTTATAAACTATATGAAAAGCATTGGAAAATTAGGTGGGCAAAACAAAGTACCCCGACTAAGTAATGATAGAAAAATTGCCGACGAATTGGCAGCATTTTTACAAAATATAGCATTAAAGCATTAAGCATTTAGTAAAAAACAAAACTTTTGAACTTAACAATACATAGCAAAAATTTAGTAAAAACCTACAAAGGGCGAACTGTTGTAAACAATGTAAGCATTCAAGTAAGCCAAGGCGAAATTGTAGGATTATTAGGCCCTAATGGAGCAGGCAAAACCACTTCATTTTACATGGTTGTGGGTTTAATAAAACCTGATGAAGGCAAAGTATTTTTAAATGATGAAGACATTACAAAATTACCCATGTATAAACGTGCCCAAATGGGTTTGGGTTATTTGCCACAAGAAGCAAGTGTATTTAGAAAGTTAAGTGTAGAAGACAATATAATGAGTGTGTTAGAAATGACCAAACTTACTAAAGCCGAAAGAACACATAAACTAGAAACTTTATTGGATGAATTTAACCTTCATAAAGTAAGAAAAAATAATGGTGACAGTTTAAGTGGAGGCGAAAGAAGACGTACTGAAATTGCTAGAGCACTAGCAGTTGACCCCAAATTTATTTTATTAGATGAACCTTTTGCAGGCGTAGATCCTATAGCTGTGGAAGATATACAAACAGTAGTTGCTAAGCTTAAATATAAAAACATTGGTATTTTAATTACTGATCATAATGTAAACGAAACATTAAGCATTTGCGATAGAGCTTATTTACTTATTGAAGGCAAAATTTTTAAACATGGTACAGCCGAAGAATTGGCAAACGACGAAAAAGTAAAACGTTTGTACCTAGGCACAAACTTTGAACTTAAACGTAAGGATTGGATAATTGATATGGCAAATGAAAACTCAACATTAAATAAACAAAGCCAAGATTAAAATAATAAATGAAATTACAATTACAACGCCCAATTGCTTTTATCGACTTAGAAACTACTGGCATAAATTTTAATACAGATAGAATTGTAGAAATTGCTATTGTTAAAATTTTACCATCGGGCGAAAAACAAGTAAAACGCAAACTACTCAATCCACAAATACCTATACCACAACAAGCAATAGATGTGCATGGCATTACCAACGATATGGTAAAAGATGCTCCAACTTTTAAGCAAGTTGCCAATGAATTAAAGCAATACTTAGATAATTGTGATATTGGTGGATACAATAGCAACAGATTTGATATGCCTATGCTTGTTGAAGAATTTTTAAGGGTAGAAATAAACTTTGAAATTAATGATAGAAAATTTGTAGATGCTCAAAAGATTTTCCATCAAATGGAGCAGCGAACATTAAGTGCTGCGTATAAATTTTATTGCAACAAAGAGCTAGTTGGTGCCCATGGTGCAGAAGCTGATGCAACAGCCACTTTTGAGGTAATTGAAGCTCAACTTGAAAAATATTCCCAAATTTTACCAACTGTTGAAGGAATTGTAAAGTTTACAGGAGAAGACAATATTGTTGATTTTGCTCGCCGTTTTATTATGCAAAATGGTGTAGAAATTTTTAACTTTGGAAAACATAAAGGTAAACCTGTAACACAAGTGATTAAAGAAGAACCTCAATATTATGATTGGATGATGAAAGGAGATTTTGCACTAAATACAAAACAAAAGTTTACAGAAATTTTAAATAGAACACTTTTAAAAAAATAACATCTCTTATTTTTACAGTGTCTTATACATCATGGAGAAAATAGTAATTATACCCACCTATAATGAAATAGAAAATATTGAAGCAATTATTGCTAAAGTATTTTCTATGCAGCAAGGGTATCATATATTGGTAATCGATGATGGGTCGCCAGATGGTACACCACAAGCTGTAAAAAAAATGATGCAGCAATATCCAGAACAATTGTTTATAGAAGAACGTAAAGGTAAATTAGGTTTAGGAACTGCATACATTCATGGATTTAAATGGAGCATTGCCAAAGGGTATAATTTTATTTTTGAAATGGATGCCGATTTTTCCCACAACCCAGAAGATTTAGAAAGATTGTATAAAGCTTGTAAAGATGGATGTGGAGATGTAGCAGTGGGCAGTAGATATGTACCTGGTGGAAAAGTAGAAAACTGGCCTTGGGAAAGGCACTTATATAGCAGAGGTGGAAGTATTTATACAAGATTAATAACTTGGATGCCTGTAAACGACCCAACTGCTGGATTTGTATGTTACTCCAAAAAAGTTCTTGAAACTATAAACTTAAATGAGATAACTTTTGTTGGCTATGCCTTTCAAATAGAAATGAAATTTACTGCATGGAAATTGGGCTTTAAAATTGTAGAAGTTCCAATTACTTTTAAGGATAGAGAAATTGGAAAAAGCAAAATGAATAAAGGTATCATTAAAGAAGGTGTGATAGGCGTATTACGTATTCAATGGCAAAGTATGTTTAAGAATTATAAACACAGATTAACTCATTAATCTATCATCAAACTCTCTAGCAATAAAGTAAAATTATAGGCTGTACAGTAATAATAAAATTTACCAATACCCAAATTTCCAATAATTTTTTTGTAAGGATTTTTAGCCATACTAGCCATGTTGGCAATAAAAAAAGCTTCACTACTTATAGCTAATTCTTTTTCCCAGTTATCATTTAAAACCATTTTAGGAATGGAATTATAACCAAATCTTTTTAAAGCAGTTATCAATAAAATTTTTTCTTGTATTCCTATTTTAGAGTTATATAATGCTAAGGCATCATTCATTAGTTTAGGCTTTAAACTATCTAAACATGCAATAGGCTTTTCGCTCATTAACCTACTTATATGATACAAAAAAATACTAGACTTTGCATAATGTGGTGCTATAAACTGTGGTTTTGTAATATGATGGTTGTTTTTTATTACCTCAACAATGTACTGTAAACTTGCACTATCAGCTTTTGTCCATACTAAATTGTTATGCTGTACCATTAACAATACATTACTCATTACACATGCATCAAAATCAATTGGCATCTTTTGCCCAAACCAAGTTGAGTAAGCTGGAATATTTTTGTAAGCCTCTAACGTATTTTTTACCCAATTATAATTTCCATTAATAAAATTTTGCATTAGCAAGTGCACATTTGCTGCTGTAGAACTATCAGCATTTGTTGCCAAAAGCATAATTGCGGTGTCATCCATATCATCTGGTAAGGCATTAACTTCATCAAACCAATTTATCCAACCGCTATTAGGAAATACTTTACGCTTAGGATTTGTTTTCCAAAAATTGTATGTATTTCTTCCCTTTGTATTTTTATAAAAATGAGCTGCTTTCAATGTTTCGCTATAAATACTATCTACAATTTCTTTTTGTTGAGTATTTAATTTTGGATAGATTTTTTTTAAAGTATAACAAATAAGGGCATTGAAAAAAATGTTGTCATCTGCTTTAACCGATTTTTTATTGGCATCGTATTGCCTATAAACAGGAAAAATTCCTTTTGGAAAGAAACTAGTATCGGCAGTTGCTTGCTCAAACAATATTTTCTGTAAAATTTCTGTAACAAAATCATCTTTGGTTTGGGTAAAACACAAAGATTTCCATCCCAAAAAAAGTAAAAAAAATAAAAAAAACTTCTTCATAAAAAATCAGTACAAAAAATATTTAACCAAAAAAATAAATGTAAGTTGCAAGAGTAATTTATTTAAGCATAAAAAGCATAATCAATAAAAAACGATTTTGCTCCACTTTGTCAAAAACTCCTATATTGCACCTGTTTTCGGGGAAAAAACCCCTATTTTTCATCAAAACTTGCCAAAATAATGGATTTAAAGCAAATACACGAACTCATAAAAATCGTTAATAAAAGTAATATTGGCGAAATTAGTATTGAAGATAAAGATGGTAAAGTAACTATTAAACAAAAAGAAGACCAGATAGTTACAGTAGCTGCACCAGCTGCTCCTCAAGTTTATAATGTAGCACCACAACCAGTAGCTCAAGCCCCAGTTTCAACCCCAATAGCACCTTCAACTGCTGCTCCTGCACCTGCTGCAAGCAATACTATTATTATTAAAAGCCCAATGATTGGAACTTTTTACAGAAAAAGTGGCCCTGATAAACCTGCATTTGCAGAAGTAGGCACTGAAGTTAGTCCAGGAAAAGTAGTTTGCATTATTGAAGCCATGAAACTATTTAATGAAATTGAAAGTGAAGTATCTGGAACAATTGTAAAAGTTTTGGTTGATGATGCAAGCCCTGTAGAATACGATCAACCATTGTTTGAAGTGCAACCTTAGT
>JBMLOQ010000006.1:0-9196 GCA_049242885.1 Chitinophagaceae bacterium | reverse complement strand
CAAATTAAAAAGATGTTTAAAAAAATATTAATAGCAAACCGTGGCGAAATTGCACTTCGTGTAATACGCACATGCCGTGAAATGGGCATAAAAACTGTAGCAGTTTATAGCACTGCAGATAAGGATAGTCTTCATGTGCGTTTTGCAGATGAAGCAGTTTGTATAGGTAAACCTGCAAGTGCAGAAAGTTATTTAAATATTCCACACATAATGGCTGCTGCTGAAATTACAAATGCAGATGCAATACATCCTGGCTATGGTTTTTTAGCAGAAAATGCAAAATTTAGTCAAATATGTGCCGATCATGGAATAAAATTTATTGGGCCCACACCTGAGATGATAAACAAAATGGGCGACAAAATTACGGCTAAAGAAACTATGATTGCAGCAGGCGTGCCTGTTGTGCCTGGTAGTGGTGGTTTGCTTGAAAGCGTAGAGCAAGCTAAAGATTTAGCTAAAAATGTTGTAGGATACCCAGTAATTTTAAAAGCAACAGCTGGTGGTGGTGGTAAAGGAATGAGGGTTGTTTGGAAAGAGGAAGAAATTGAAAAAGCATTTGAAAATGCAAAAACCGAAGCTGCTGCATCGTTTAAAAATGATGGTATTTATATGGAAAAGTTTGTAGAAGAACCACGCCATATTGAAATACAAGTTGCTGGCGACCAACATGGTAATTTTTGCCACATGAGTGAGCGTGATTGTAGCATTCAAAGAAGGCATCAAAAGCTTGTAGAAGAAAGTCCTTCACCATTTATGACACCAGAATTGCGTAAAGCAATGGGTGAAGCTGCAATTAAAGCTGCATCTGCAATTAACTATGAAAGTGTTGGTACTATTGAGTTTTTAGTAGATAAGCATAGAAATTTTTATTTCATGGAAATGAATACTCGTATTCAGGTAGAACATTGTGTAACCGAAGAAGTAATAAATTTTGACTTAATAAAAGAACAAATTAAAATAGCCGCAGGCGAAAAAATTAGTGGAACAAACTATGAGCCAAATATGTATGCTATTGAATGTAGAATAAATGCAGAAGATCCTTACAACGATTTTCGTCCATCTCCAGGAAAAATTACTAACCTACATACACCTGGTGGGCATGGAGTAAGGGTTGATAGCCATGTATATGCTGGCTATACCATTCCACCATATTATGATAGCATGATAGGCAAATTAATTACAATAGCACGTACACGAGAAGAAGCTATTGATACTATGTACAGAGCTTTGAGTGAATATGTAATTGAAGGAATTAAAACTACAATTCCTTTTCATTTACAATTAATGAAAAATGAAGACTTTAGAGCTGGAAACTTTACAACAAAGTTTTTAGAAACTTTTAAAATGAAATAAGAATTAAAAAATAAAATTAAAAAAGCACAGTTTTACTGTGCTTTTTTAATTAAATGATATCACTGGCAATGTTTGCAGTTTCGAGCTTGTAGAGATAAAAAATGATAATTGCCAAAATAATATTAATCCAAAAAAATAAGTTTATTCTGTTACTTTTTTGTTTGAAAATTTTAGATTCATTGTTTCTGGAATTATAAACTAAATACGATGAATAACGTTTAAAAAAACTGCTAAATAGCAAAGAAGGATTTGAGTCAGGAATTTTAAGCCAGTATTTGAATTTTAAAACTATACACCCAACTGCAAATAAACTTTGCAATAAAAGGAAAAACTTCATTTCAATTTGTTAAGAGTTGGCTCAAATATAATTGAATAGTTAATCAATATACATTTTAACAATAATTTAATCAATACACATATTACACATTCTAATGTATATAAAATCTAATTCAAAACTATCAAACAAATAAAACAAATTTACTTACTATAATTTGCTCAAAATCTTAAATACCTTATTTATAGGTAATCCCATTACATTATAAAAATCACCCTCAATTTTACTAATTCCTACAACACCAATCCATTCTTGTATAGCATACGCTCCTGCTTTATCATAAGGCTTGTAATTATCAATATAATACCAAAGTTGATCATCTGTAAGCAAATTAAATTCTACCAAAGTAGTTTCGGCAAATGCTAACTCCTCGTCTTTTGTTAAAATAACAATACCTGTAATTACTTTATGCCGTTTGCCATTTAGTTTTTTTAAAATTTCAAAGGCATTATTTCTATCAACTGGTTTTCCTAAAATTTCATCATCAATAACTACAATTGTATCGGCTGCTAAAATTGGTTTTAAGTTATTGGAAATTTTATTTTTTATTGCCAATGCTTTTTCTTTTGCAATATAAATAGGAATTTCATTTATTGGTAATGTATTAGGATAATCTTCATTGGTGTTTGATACCTGAACTTCAAAACTAATATTCGCCCACTCTAATAACTGTTTTCTTCTGGGCGATTGTGATGCTAAAATTATAGATTGCATATATTGCGATGTTTTTATTTTTATCAAAAATAGCTCTATGTGTTTCTTAAAAAAACTATCCACAACTCTACTTCTATTTTTTAGTGTAAACTGTTTTGGTCAAAACTGGGATATTAATTTACTTAAACAAATTAACCCTTCTCAACCCAATAGTAATTTAATGACAACAACAACCAATAGTGTTTATCCTTTAGCAGTAGGTACACCTTTGATTGTAATGGGAGTTGGTGCTTTAAAGCAGGATAAATTAACAGTAAAAAAAGGATGGAACATCACCAAAACATTACTTATAAATACGGCTATTACACAAGCATTAAAATATTCTATTAAAAGAGACAGACCTTACATAAGTTATCCCAATGAATTGCAAGTTACCACCACAGAATCTGATGCTTCTTTTCCATCTGGGCATACATCAACTGCATTTTCCTTAGCAACCAGTGTAGCAATTGAGTTTAACAACAAATGGTACATAGCAATACCAGCATACATTTGGGCTGCAACTGTTGGTTATTCAAGAATGTATTTGGGCGTTCACTATCCAAGCGATGTAATTGCTGGTGCTTTAATTGGTGTTGGAAGTGTGTATATTAATAAATGGCTAAATAAAAAAATTTTAGGTAAAAAAAGAACTAAATAAAAATGGTATCGGCCATTTTTGAAGCCTTTTCTAAGGCAGTTTTATTTAAGTTTATTGAAGACTGAAAATGCTTTTCTACATAATCAACCATTTGCAAGGTATCCATATTTCCTACTAAACTATCTTGTGCCATTGGGCAACCTCCAATACCTTTAATTGCTCCATCAAATCTTGTACATCCAACATCTAAAGCAGCCTTAAATTTATCTTCCCAATTATGTGGTGAACTGTGCAAATGAACACCAAAATTTATATTTTTATAAGAAGGAATTAAAGTATTTAACGCATTTGAAATTTGCTTTGGTTCTGCTAAACCAACAGTATCGGCCAAGGAAATAATTTGCACCCCCAAACTGGCAATTTTACTTGCCCAAAAATGCAATATTTCTTCATTATAAACATCTTCATAAGGATTTCCAAAACCCATACTTAAATAAATAACTAACTCTTTATTATTTTGTAAACAAAGACTTTGAATAGCTTCTACAATTTTTAAACTTTCTTCTTGTGTGCTATTGGTATTTCTTAATTGAAAGGTTGGCGACACAGAAAATGGAAAACCTAAATACTTAATTTCATTATACACTACAGCTTCTTCGGCACCTCTTAAATTGGCTACAATAGCAAGCAGCTTGGTGGATGTTTTACTAATTTCTAATGACTTAATGACTTCCTTTGTATCTGCCATTTGTGGAATTGCTTTTGGCGATACAAAACTTCCGAAATCTAAAGTATCAAAACCTACTTGCAACAATTGATTGAGGTATTCAATTTTTTGTTTGGTGGGAATAAAATGTTTCCAACCTTGCATGGCATCTCTAGGACACTCTATTAATTTAATATTTGATATTATAGATTTAATAATTTGAAAATTTAAGAATTTGTAAATTACAAATGACTTTTATGACTCAATGACAAATGATCAAAGACCAATGACTTAAACCGCCTCCACCACCATAGCACTAGCTCCACCTCCACCATTACAAATACCAGCACCACCTATTTTGCCACCATTTTGTTGTAGTACATTAATTAAAGTAACTATAATTCTTGCACCACTACAACCTAAAGGATGACCTAAACTTACAGCTCCACCATTAACATTAACTTTAGCAGCATCTAAATTCATTTTTTGCATGTTAGCTAATCCTACTACGCTAAAAGCTTCATTCAATTCTACAAACTCCAAATCAGTCATTTGTAAACCTGCTTTTGACACTGCTTTTGGTAAGGCTAAACTTGGTGTTGTTGTAAACCATTCAGGAGCTTGTTCTGCATCGGCATAACTACGAATAATTGCAATTGGTTTAATACCCATAGCATCGGCTTTTGCTTTACTCATTAAAACTAAAGCAGCAGCACCATCGTTCATTGTACTTGCATTTGCAGCAGTTACGGTGCCTTCTTTATTAAAAGCTGGTCGTAAAGTTGGTATTTTATCAAACTGTACATTAAAAGGTTCTTCATCTTTTGTAATTAAAATAGTTCCCTTTTTTGTAGTTACTTCTACAGGTACAATTTCATTTTCAAATTTACCATTATTCCAAGCATTTTGGCTACGAGTATAACTTTCGATAGCAAATGCATCTTGCTGTTCTCTACTAAAATTACATTCTTTAGCACACATATCTGCAGCATTGCCCATGGCATAATTGTGATACACATCGGTTAATCCATCTTTTGCCAAGCCATCAACTAACTGTACATTACCATATTTATTTCCCCAACGCAAATTTGCCTGATAATATGGTACATTGCTCATGCTTTCCATACCACCTGCAACAATAATTTCAGCATCACCCAAAGCAATAGTTTGAGCTGCTTGAGCAATAGCCTTCATTCCACTTGCACAAACTTTATTAACAGTAGTACAAACTACACTATCTGGTAAGCCTGCAAACTTAGCTGCCTGCCTTGCAGGAGCCTGACCAGCATTTGCTTGAATCACATGCCCCATATACACTTCTTGAATGTTGGTTGGCTGTAACCCAGCTTTTTCAACTGCTGCTTTAATGGCAATTGCACCCAACTGTGGAGCACTAAAATCTTTTAAAACACCACCAAAACTACCCATTGGCGTACGAACTGCACTTACTATATACACTATTTGATTGCTCATGTAATTATAAATTTTTGCAAATATAGGAAGCACAAACTAACAGTCGTTAGTAATACCATGTGAATAACAAATTTTATCTTATTGCACAAAAACCTTTTATTTTATCCACAGAAAAAATCTAGTATCCTGCAAGCATGGTTAATAATCCACTTTTTAAATACAGCAAATACGATTTAGAATATTCTATCGTTTTAGACACAAAATCCAAAAGAAATTTTTTGTGTATGAAACTGAATAAAGAAACGATAGCCTTACTTAATTTACTTGACGATAAAGAACCTATAGTACAAGAAGCAATAGCAAAAAGAATTATTGAAATTGGTAATCCATTTCTTCCACTCTTAGAAAATGCTTGGGAAAACACATTTGATTTGGCTACCCAACAATTTATTGAAGGTATGGTTCATAAAATTGAATTTTATGATTTATCCAACGAAATAAAAAACTGGACTGGTGATGGTTACAACGATTTGTTAAAAGGAAGCATGCTGATAAGTAAATATGCTTATCCTCATTTAAACGAAAAGCTTGTTTTAAACCAGTTTGAAGCTTTGAAAAGAAAAATTTGGCTTGAGCTTAATAACTATCTTACACCATTAGAAAAATGCAGTGTATTATGCAAAATGCTTTTTGAAATTGAAGGATATGTATGTTCTGGAAAAATAAATTATGAACACGATGAATATTTGCTTCATAAATTATTAGAAACAAAAAAAGGAAATCAATATGCCTTTGGATTACTTATACAAGTACTTTGCGATGCACTAGATATTAATGCCAATATTATTAAAATTCCTGGGCAAATGATTATTGCTTTTTACCACAGTGATTTTTATAGTTTTGATTTAAAAGGAGATCATCGTAAACATATCCACTTTTACTTAGATGCACATACAGGTGAAGTTGTTTTATTGCAAGACATAGAAAAATTTTGTGAGGAAGTAAATGATATTAAACTCAAGAACGAAGATTTTTACCCAATGCAACACAAAGACATTGTACATACATGCTTTACTGCATTTGGTTATTCTTTTGATATAGATATGGTAAATACCAGAAAAAATGAAGTGTTTGAATTAGTAAAGAATATAAAATAATTACCAACCTAAAGTTAAAATTTTTGTTACTTTAATGATTGAAAAGCATAATGAATGATTTTTACTTAGTCAAAAAAAAATAAAATGAAATTAAAGCCAGCTATACTATTATTCATAGCATGCTTAACTTTTGAAAAAATATTTTCTCAAGCCGATACTGTTTTTTGGTTTGCAGCTCCTGAAATTACAGAGAATATTAAACCTACTCCTGAACCACACACAGATAGACCAATTTTATTAAGAGTTACAGCTTTTACAGCTACAGCAAACGTAACTATTACACAGCCTGCAAATCCTGCATTTACTCCAATTACTTTTTTTGTACCACCAAATAGCAGCCAATCCATTGACCTTACCAGTAGAATTAATTCTATTGAGTGTAAACCTGCAAACACAATTTTAAATTTTGGTTTAAAAATCAGTAGCGATAATTTAATTACGGCTTACTACGAAGAAAACTCCAGCTCCAACCCAGAAATGTTTGTTTTAAAAGGACGAAATGCTTTAGGCACAAGTTTTTTTATACCTATGCAAAACATTATGAACAATTGGGACTTTTACGCCGTACCTAATCCTTTACCAAGTAATAGTTTTGATATAGTTGCAACAGAAGATAACACACAAATTACTATTACACCAGCAAAAGATATTATTGGCCATCCTGCTGGTGTTGCTTTTACCATAACTTTAAACAGAGGGCAAGTTTACAGTGCAACAGCAGTTGGTAGAAATGCTGCCGATCATTTAATGGGCAGCACAGTTACAAGTACTAAACCAATTGCTATTACTTTGAAAGATGATAGCATTGGTGGTGCTGGTTATAGTGGGTGCTTAGACCTTGCTGGCGACCAAATAATACCTTTAAACTTAATTGGCAAAAAATACATTACACTTCCGGGTTTTTTAAATGATCCTCTGTCACAACCAACAGATCAAGTGTTTTTTTTGGCTACACAAAATAATACTTCTATTACAATTAATGGCGTACTGGAAACTACTATAAATACAGGGCAAACTTATAGGAGAATCAGTAACAATCAAGTATTATATATCGAAACAAGCAATCCTGTATATGCTTTGCATTTAACTGGTTTTGGTTGCGAAGTTGGCCATGCAGTTTTGCCTCAAATTGAATGCACAGGAAGTAGCACTGTTGCCTTTACAAGAAGTGCGAATGAAAACTTATTTATGAATATTTTAGTACCAAGTGGGTACGAAAACCAATTTACATTTAATGGAAATCCTAACTTTATAATTGGCTCATTATTTCAAGATGTTCCATTTACAAGCGGGCAATGGAAATATGCAACTATACCAGTGTCTTTAGCCAACTTAGGTGTTGGCAATGGTGTAATTGTAAGAAATACTGGTATAGAGTTTCATTTAAGTATTGTACATGGAGATGGAAGAACTGGATGCAGATACGGATACTTTAGTGATTTTAATACGTTGGATGTAAGCATTACATCTAGTGCTGTAGGTGGTGCACTTTGTGAAAATGGAAGTCTTCAATTTTTTACAGACTTTAAAAATGCTTTGGCTGTAGGTTTTAATTGGACTGGCCCTAATGGTTTTACAAGTAGTATTGCTAATCCAACAATAAATAATATTGGTATTTCTGGTACAGGCACATATACTTTAACCGCCAATAAGTTTTCTTGTACAAATGCCACAAAAAGTTTACCCATAATTGTAAATCCAATACCCACACCAAACCCTACTAGCAATTCTCCCATTTGTAGAGGTAGCACTCTAAATTTATTTGCAAGTTATCCAGGAGCAACGTATAATTGGACTGGACCCAATGCTTTTAATAGCATAGCACAAAATCCAATAAGAAGCAACACTACCATCCAAGATAGTGGTACTTATTCAGTTACTGCTACAGCTAATGGATGTAGTGGCACGGCAACTACTAGAGTTCAACTACTAACCTCCCCAACAGCAAAAATTACGCCATCAAATAATAGTCCACTAACCTGTAGATTTAATAGTTTATCACTTAGCGGATTGACAGGAACAGTTGTACCTCCTGATACATTGTATAATTGGGTTGGACCAAATGGATTTTCAAACAATACATCAAACATTAATTTTACATCTGTAAATTATTCAGATACTGGATTATACTTTTTAACTACAAGATATTTAGGCTGTAGTACTTCTGATAGTTTTAGAGTGCGTATTCAACCTGCTCCTAAACTAGTTTTTCCACCAATACCAAGCTTATGTAGCAATAATGGTATTATTAACTTAATTGCAAGTGATACTACTGGTGTTGCAGGCATTGGCACTTTTACTGGCAATGGCGTAAGTGGAACAACTTTTAATCCAGCAAATGCCAGCAATGGAAACAACACCATATTTTATACTTATAATACACCTGGTGGATGCAATGCAAGTGCCTCACAAATTGTAAATGTTTGGCCAGCACCTATAATTAATATGCCAAAAAAATTAGGTGTAGTAGCTGGCAATAGTGTACAAATAAATGCAGCCATAACTGGTGGAAGCAATAATACTTTTACATGGAATGTAACTACTTTTTTAGACAATCCATTAATACTTAACCCAAATAGTAAACCTACTAGATCAATTACTTATGAATTGGAGGCTGTTAGCGATAGTGGCTGTATTAGTTCAGATACTGTAAGAATTGAATTAGCTAGTAATCTTTTTATACCTAATGTTTTCTCGCCCAATCAGGATGGCATAAACGATCAATGGGTAGTGGAAGATTTAGCTGGAGTTTTGCTTTTAAGAGCCAATATTTTTGATAGATATGGAAAATTAGTTCATACCAGTTTGGGCTATAGAATTTCCTGGGACGGCAAATATGAAGGTAAACCATTACCTGTAGCTACTTACTATTATGTAATTGTTGTAAACGATGGACGAACCTCTAGAAACATTGGTGGATGGGTGCAGTTGCTGAGGTA
>JBMLOQ010000005.1:0-17478 GCA_049242885.1 Chitinophagaceae bacterium | reverse complement strand
CATTGAAAAATCTTGTAATTTTGCACCATATTTTGATAAAAACAATTTACATATTATTTTCTTTTTGGCTGCTTTGTTTTTTTGCCATTCCTGTAAGTGCAAATTCTTGTGCAAAAGCAAGTACTGTTAGTAATGCATGCTGTAAAAAAAACAACTCTAAAGCAATAAAAAATTGTTGTAATAAATCTAAAAGCAACAGCAAAACTTGCAAAGGAAAATGTTGTCAATCTGCATGTCATTGTTCATCAAGTAATATAGTAATTGCTTTACAATTTTTAAATGAAGTTGAGCAAGTTATATACTTGCCTACAGGTGATGAATTAAAATATTATCCTTCATCAATACAACCATTAAGTGGTTTTACTTTTCTTTGGACATTGCCTAAAATAGGCTAATTTGTACCAATTACAGCCATAATACCCTCTTGTTTTGAGGGTCATTAATTTTCAAAAAAAATCTACATCTTTTAAAAGAATAGTTATTATTCTTTTAAATCAAAAACATTAATACCATGTTATCATCAATTAAACTATTGATAGCCGTTATTGCTGTGCTATCATCTACTATAAGCTTTGCTCAAATAAAAAATTCAAAAACAGAGAAGGTGAAAATTTCTGGTAATTGCGGAATGTGCAAAACAAAAATTGAAAAATCTGGAAGTGTAAATAATGTATGCAAAATAAATTGGAACAGCGACACCAAAGTAGCTACCATTACTTACGATGCAACTAAAACCAGTAAAAGTGAAATTTTAAAAAGAATTTCCTTAGTTGGTTACGATAATGAAATGTTCACTGCTCCTAATGATGTTTATAATAATTTACATGGTTGTTGCCAGTACGATCGCACAGCATCTGATAAAGAAAAAAGGGATACTGTTGTTTTAAAAAATTAAATCCTTGAACAACCCATCTAAAGTTGTTTGAAGTATTTTGTTGTTACAACTATAAAATCTACTTCAAACAACTTTTAAAATCATTTAAAATTAAAATAAAATGTCAAAGAATTTTTATAAGTCTTTTGTAATAACAAGCCTCTTTCTTTTTACTGTTATTTACAAAACAAATGCACAAATTTCAAGAATAGAATTAAAAGCAGCAGGACTTACTTGCTCTATGTGTTCTAATGCAATTTTCAAACAATTAAAAGCAATTCCAGAAGTTGATAATGTAAAAACAGATTTAAATAGTAACACATTTGTTATTACGATAAAAAACGATAAAGTAGTTTCTCCAATTGTGTTTAAATCTAAGGTTGAAGATGCTGGTTTTTTTATTGGAAGCTTTATTGTTGTTGCTTCTGAAAACTTTTTGCCAAAAACAAACTATATAGTTATAGAAGGGAATAACAAAAAAGCAACAGAAGTTAAATTTCAAATTTTAGATAAAGGTTATGTAACCGAAAAAGAGTTTAAAAAATTATCTAAACAATATAATAAAATACTTACTTATATATTGAGTAACGATAACGATTTTCACATTAAAATTTTAAGCTAATGAAAAAGTTTTTTATACTAATCATAATTTTATTTGGCAAAAAATTATTGGCTCAAGAATTATATGTAGTTACTGATCCTGCAAGTAATGTTCCTTCAAAATCATTGAATATAAATGTAATGCAATCTTTGTTTAAAGAGAAATTTGAAGATGGCTATAACTATCATTTAATGCCAGAAATTACTTATGGCATTAATAAAAATTTAATGATACGAGGTTCGGCATTTGTAAGTACTAGAAGCAATAAGTTATATACAGAGGGTGGTGGTTTTATGATGAAATACAGATTTTTGAGTGAAGATGATATTCATAGCCATTTTAGAATGGCAGGATATGTAAGGTATAGTTTTAATAGAGCTGACATTCATCAAGAGCAATTAGAAATCTTAGGTCATAATACTGGTTTTGAAACAGGTATTATTGCTACCAAACTCATTAAAAAAACGGCAATTAGTGCATCACTGAGTTATGAAAAAGCATTAGATAATACCGTAAATTATAAGTTTCCTTCAGCCTTTGGTAATAATGCCACCAATTACACTTTTTCTTATGGTAAATTAATGTATCCATCAACCTACAAAAATTTTAAGGAAACTAACATAAACTTTATGGTAGAGCTTGTTGGGCAAACTATTAATAAAAATGGAAGAAGTTTTTTAGATATTGTTCCTGCAGTGCAATTTATTTTTAATAGTCAGGCAAGAATTGATTTGGCTTATAGAGCACAATTATATAATAGTATGTTACGAACTGCTCCAAATGGTGTTTATTTGAATTTGTATTATACATTTTTTAATTTGAAATAATCATTTCTTAAACTCTATAAAATATTTGAAATCTTATAGGGTTTTAAACAAGTAAATACTATGCAATTTAATATTAGAGTATATGGTGTTTTGCTAAATGATGATAACGAAGTTTTAGTAAGTGATGAGTATATAAAAGGTTTATATATTACTAAGTTTCCTGGTGGTGGATTAGAGTTTGGTGAAGGAACTAAAGATTGTTTAATAAGAGAGTTTAAAGAAGAAACAGGACTTGATGTAACTGTTGGAAATCATATATATACAACCGATTTTTATCAAGTATCTGCATTTAATCCTCAACATCAAATTGTTAGTATTTATTATTTTGTTCATTGCAATAATTTAGTCAACTTAAATATTAATAAAGAGCCATTTAAATTTCCTAAGCATATAGTTTTAGATAAAAATACAAGATGTGAAGTTTTTAGATTTATTCCATTAGCAACAATTAATGATGACGATTTTAACCTTCCCATAGATAAAAAAGTAGCCTCAGTTTTAAGCAAAATGATAAATGATTAATATTGTTGAAAAAGTGTAAGTTAAAAAAAGTTTTGTACCAAATGGTAAATAGTTAGTTGTATAAGTGCTATAGTCATAAATTTAATTTGTTTGAACACTAAAATCTAAACCCATGTTTCAAAAAATTGTTGCGGTACTATTTTTTTTCTCATTTTACATCAACATACATGCACAAACCTTTCAATCATTATCAACATTACCAAAAATTTCATTTAGAGGATTAAGTGTGGTAGACAATGAAACAATTTGGGTGAGTGGAAGCCAAGGCACAATTGGCAGAAGTACAAATGGTGGAAAAACTTGGAGCTGGATGAAAATACCTGGGTTTGAAAAACGTGAATTTAGGGATATAGAAGCTTTTGATAGCTTAACTGCATTAGTAATTGCTATTGCAGAACCTGCTTATATTTTAAAAACTAAAGATGGTGGCAGCACTTGGCGACCTGTTTTTTATGATACCACAAGAGGGATGTTTTTAGATGCTATGGATTTTGTAACTGATAGCATTGGGGTAGTAGTAGGCGACCCAATTAATGGAAAAGCCTTTATACATGTAACAAAAGATGGTGGAGAAACTTGGAAAGATATTGAAACTGAAGTAGGGCTGCCAAAGCCCAAACTAGCAGAGGGAGAAGCTTTTTTTGCCAGTAGTGGAACTAATGTAAAGTTAATGTGGAATACACCGCTAAAAAGGTTTGATTTTATATATGTAACTGGAGGTAAAAAAAGTCGATTATTTGTAGATGGTGTGCCTTTGGAAATTCCTATTGTTCAGGGCCTAGAAAGCACTGGAGCCAATAGCTTAGACATAACACCTAACTATGAAGGTATAATAGTAGGAGGAGATTTTAGCAAAGACTCAGTTAGTACAAACAACTGTGTTTTATTTAATTTCAAAGGTGGACCAAAGTTTTTTCTACCCTCAGTCCCTCCTAAGGGCTACAAATCTTCTGTAGCTTTTTTAAACAGAAAGTTTGTTGTTTGTTGTGGTACAAGTGGTGTAGATTTTAGTAAAGATGGCGGAAAAACTTGGAAACAAATTTCTAAAGAAAGCTTTCATGTAGTGCAGAAAGCAAAAAATGGGGGAGCAGTTTATTTAGCAGGTTCAAATGGAAAAATAAGCAGATTTTGGGCAAAATAAAATGAGTTAATTTGAGGTTTTTGTTAAATATTTGTGCTTATGAAACTGTTAATTACAGGTGTATTGTTATTAGTAATTTGGATTGGGGTTTTCATTGTGTATAGCAAACCTTTTTCATTTAATTCTAGTTTTGAAAATAGTAAAGAAACTATTCTAAATGATAGTATTAAAAATAAATCAGCACCATCAATTGTTGCTACTTATAATAATTTAAGTTTCAATAAAGAGCAAGTAATTCATGCAGCAGGTGGTACAAAATCAGTTGTATTTAATAGTACAGGCACTATGTTGTATGCCATGAATTTAGAAGGATTGAGTGTATATGAATTTAATCAATCAACCAAAACTTTAAATCGTTCTTTTCAATTTAAGCCAACAAAAGGAAAAGGTTGGGATTATCAAACAAAAACTTCTACTATATCTTGGCAAGAAAAACCTGTAGAAGCTTGTTTTAGCAACCATGATAGTATTTTGTGGGTTAGTTTACATAATGCCAATGGAATAGTTCCAATAAAAGTTTTTGAAGAAACTCATGCACCTTTAGGAATCGATTCAAGCAGATTTAAAGTTATTAAACAAATAAATTCTGATAAATCTTTAATAAAAATTGAAGTGCCACTTATACAAACTGGTAGCACACCAAAAGTGGTTGAAGTAGCAAACCAAGGTAAAAATTTATTGGTAAGCAATTGGCATAGTAAAACAGTTAGCGTGCTGGATATTAATACTGCTCAATTTCCTTATGCAAATCTGTTAAAAAATGTTTCAGTTTCATCAATCCCAAGAGGCATAGTGGTTGATGAAGATGTGCAAAAATCATATATAGCCATTATGGGTAGTAACACTATTGCAGTGATGAATAATAATAACTGGGAAATAGAAAAATATTTGCCTGTATTATCCAATCCACGTCATGTACTACAAGGAAGCAATAATTCCCTTTTAGTTTCATTTAATAGTCTTAATAAAGTGGCTATAATTAATAAAAATACTGGGGAAATTATTGACAGTATTTCTACCAAAGCACAGCCAAGAAGCATGACACTAAGCAACAATAAACAATTTTTATTTGTAACTTGCTACAATGGAAATGCAATAGATGTATTTAAAATTGACAATAACAATTTTGTACCATTATATAGTTTACCTTGCAAAGGAAAACCAGTAGGTATAGATTTATACGAAGATGATAAAATCATAGAAGCATGGGTATGCAATTATGTTGCAGGAAACATAAAAGTATTTAGCTTTACCAAAAACTAAGAAACTTGAAATCTCCTTCAACATTTGATGATAAAGATATTGCTATTTTAAGAGTGTTGCAACAAAATGCAAAAGCTAGTGTAAAAGAAATTGCACATCAAGTACATTTAAGCACTACACCAGTACATGAACGTATAAAAAGATTAGAGCAAGAAGGTATTATAAAACAATACACTACACTTTTAAACCATAGTAAAATAAACAAAGGCTTAATGGTAATTTGTTATGTAAGCCTTAAACAGCACGATAAAAAAGAAGGAGCAAAATTTATTAAAAGTATTTTATCATTTACTGAAGTTATTGAGTGCTACAGTATTAGTGGAGAATTTGATTTTATGTTAAAAGTGGTGGCCAAAGACATGGAAAACTATTATCATTTTCATGTAAATAAACTTAGCCAAGCCGATAACATTGGCCACGTGCAAAGTGTATTTGTAATGGGTGTTGTAAAAGAAAACCCAGTGCTAATTTAAAATTTTATAATGATTATTACTAAAATAGAAATTTACAAGTTTTCCATACCTATGGTGCCATTTACAATTGCAACTGGTACTATGAGCTTTGCACAAAACTTGCTTGTAAAATTGTATACTAATGAAGGAATTGTTGGGGTGGGAGAGTGTAGTGCATTTCCTATGATTGTGGGCGAAACACAAGCTACCTGCTATGAAATGGCAAAAGAATTTGCACAAATTTGGATTGGTAAAAATGCTTTAGATATTGAAACTCGTTTGCAAGAGTTAGATTGGTTTACAGCATATAATTATACAGCTAAAAGTGCTTTTGACTTGGCTTTATACGATATTGCTGCAAAAAATGCTGGTAAGCCATTGTATGCATTTTTAGGAGGGCAAAAAAGGGCAATTGAAAGTGACCTCACCATAGGTATAAATACACCAACTTTTATGGCTCAACAAGCTATTGAGTTTGTATCAAAAGGGGTTAATATACTTAAAGTTAAAGTAGGAAAAAATCCTTTTGATGATATAAAACGAATTAAAGCCATAAGAGAAGCAATTGGTTATGCGACAGTTATAAGAATTGATGCCAACCAAGGTTGGAATTTTGATGATGCTAACATGGCTTTAAACGGTTTAGAGCAATACAAAATTGAGTTTTGCGAACAACCTATGCGTACTTATAATAACCATTTATTGCCTCGGCTATTAGCAAATACTGCAATAAAAATAATGGCTGATGAAAGTGTTTATACTCATTACGATGCACAACAAATTATAGCCAATAAAGCTACACACTACATAAATATTAAATTTGCAAAAAGTGGCGGAATTAGTGAAGCAAAAAAAATAATTGAAGTAGCTACCCAACATCAAATACCTTGTATGATGGGTGGTATGCTCGAAAGTAGAGTTGCCCTTACAGCAAAAGTTCATTTTGCAATGGCAAATACTCAAATACAGTTTTACGATTTAGACACTTGCTTACTTGGGCATAAAATAGATCCAGTAGTTGGTGGCGTACAATACAATGGTATGCAACTATTGCTTGATGATAGCATTGGGATTGGCGTAGATGTGGAACAAGATTTTTTGGATTCTCTAGAAATGATTACCATTCAATAATTTCTATAAAAACAAATAGGCTGCCAATTGGCAGCCTATTTGTAACTTTAATTTAAAATCCATTTATTATGTGACCTGCTGGCCAATTTCATATTACGTTGAATGTTCCATAAATCCGCTGCACTAAACTGTGTTTTGTTTACAACTGTTTCTTTTACTTCATTCACCAAATGGTTTAATTCTTCTGTTTGCATCTTAATTATAGATGCGTTTTCTTTACTTTGTGTCATATATATTAAATTTATAATACTTCATTAATTAGGATAATAGCTAAGTAATAAAACCAGTAATAATCGTTAGAGTGGGGCAAGCTGATAAGGTTACTTATACCTTTTTTGATAGACTTACTATCCTTTATTTATAGTGCAAATGTAAAGGCAAATTAGTTGTTGTGCATACTAATTAGTATTAATGGTTTGTTAAAGTAATTATAAATGGCTGTAAACCTTTATTAACAAGCGTTTCAAAATGTAGTTGTATTAAAATGTAGGTATGAGTGGTTAGTCTTTTTTCCCATCAATAACTATTACAATTTCTCCTTTAGCAGGTTTTTGTTTAAAATGTGCAGCTAATTCTTGTATAGTACCCCTTACTGTTTCTTCAAACATTTTGGTAAGTTCTCGGCTTACACTTGCTTGTCTTTGAGCACCAAAATATTCTATACAAGCCTCTAGGGTTTTATCTACTCTAAATGGACTTTCATATAAAACAATAGTTCTTTCTTCTTGGGCAAGTTGTTTAAGTTTAGTTTGTCTGCCTTTTTTTAAGGGTAAAAATCCTTCAAACACAAAACTAGTTGTAGGTAAACCACTATTTACCAAAGCTGGTACAAAAGCTGTTGCTCCTGGTAAACTACATATTTTCACTTGGGCTTGTACACAAGCACGTACCAATAAAAAGGCAGGATCGCTAATGCCTGGTGTGCCAGCATCTGTAATTAATGCAAAGGTTTTGCCAGCTTGCATTTGCTGTATTACATGTTCTACAATTTTATGTTCGTTATGCTGGTGATAAGGGGAAGTTGGTTTTTGAATATTATAGTGCTGTAAAAGTTTAGACGAGGTTCTTGTATCTTCACACAAAATTACATCCACAGTTTGCAATACTTCAATTGCTCTGATAGTAATATCTTTTAAGTTGCCTATAGGTGTAGGTACAAGATATAGCATTAGATTGTTTTGCTTTTTTAAAATTAAGCTTCTACAATTACTTCAAATTCCTCCATTACAAGGTTGGCCAATAGCTTTTTAGCAGCAACTGTTGCTATTTCTTTAGCTTCTTGAGCATTAGCTGCTTGTAATTGTAATTCAATGTTTTTTCCAATTCTAACATCGTTAATTGCTTGCAATTCAAGGTTGTGTAATCCACTTAAAACTGCTTTTCCTTGAGGGTCAAGCAAATCTTTTAAAGGCATTATTTTAATGGTAACTTTAAAATCAGTCATACTAAAAATTTTGTGCAAATTACTTAGATATTTTTTGGTTTTCCTAATTCAAAATTAGTTTCCATGCATTAATGTGTATTTTTCGATAACAGAAATTAAAAACATGGCTTATTGTTTACAAAAAATCAAGGTGTATTTTTGTATTTTAAAAAATTAATTATGTATCCAGCAGAAATAGTATTGCCAATGAAGGCAGAATTAACTGAAAATGGCTTTGAAGATTTAACAAATGCCAATTTGGTTGACGAAGTAATAAAAAAACAAGGAACTACTTTACTTGTTTTAAATAGTGTGTGTGGCTGTGCAGCAGGTGCTTGCAGACCAGGGGTTTTAATGGCAGTTCAAAATGCTACAAACAAGCCTGATAATTTAGCAACCAGTTTTGCAGGGTTTGACAAAGATGCTGTAAATAAAGTAAGAGAATATTTATTGCCTTACCCACCATCATCACCAGCAATTGCATTGTTTAAAGATGGTAATTTAGTAAGCATGGTAGAGCGTCACCAAATAGAAGGAAGGCCAGCACAAGCAATAGCCCATCATTTAATTGCAGAATTTGATAAGTATTGTAACTAAAAAGCTGAAGCCTCAAAGAAATTTGGGGCTTTTTTTATTACATCAATTAAAAAATGAAATCGCAGCAAATACTATAATTTTCTGCATTGTAAGGTAAGATGTTTGGGAAAAATATATTGCAGCAAATGCTGCTGAAAACTGCTAAAGCGTAGGCAAAGCCCTGCACTACAAACTACTCCTATTTAGAAAGATATTATTACTAATTTCGAATAATAAGATATTATTTCCCAAACTATTCGTAGCTTCCTCTATCTCGTTGTAGCATCTTACCTTGTTTTTCTGTCACAGAAATAAACGACGAAAAAACATTAATCAATTTGATAATTTCTAAAAACACTGAAAATGTAAAGGAATATTTATTGCTTACATTTTGTTAATGTTAAGATAACCTAAGTATAACGCTAATAGGACAATGAAATTATAGTTTTGCATTTTAACTAATAAAAATTATGATGAAACTTTGTACACGCTTTTTTTTGTTGCTTCTATTAACAGCCATTGCAATTAATGTGCAGGCACAAACAACCATTACTCAATGGAATTTTAATTCAAATCCAGGTGATGGCAACACTGCAACTGGCTTAAGTGTAGCTTCAACTGGAGCAGGAACTATTGAAACAATTGGTGGTACAGTGGCTTCCTTTGCCTCTGGTGCTTCTAATGGAGGTTCATCAGATCCCAATACTACCGACAATTCTGGCTGGGGAATAACTACTTGGCCAGCACAAGGAACTGCTAATAAAACTGCTGGTATTCAATTTAAGTCTTCTACAGTTGGATTTCAAAGTATTGTGGTAACGTTTGATTTGAGACATAGTAACACAGGACCACGACACGTTCAATTTCAATATACTTTAAATGCAGCTGCTACTTCACCTGTATGGGTTGATTTTGCAATAGATTCAGCAACTGCTGGCGACACATGGTTTGCTCGTTCTTATAACTTAACAGCCGTTACAGGATTAAATGATAATCCAAATGCAGGCTTTAGAGCAGTAGCTTCTTTTCAACCTACTACAAGCAATTATGTTGCTTCTACCAGCACAAGTGCTTATGCTACTGGAGGTACTTGGAGGTTTGATATGGTAAGTGTTAAAGGAAATTCAATTGGTGCAGATATTATTCCTCCTGTTGCACAAACTTATAGATTTAGATCGGCAACCACATCTTTTATAAAGTTTAACGAACCATTAAGCAATGCTTCAGCAACTACACTAACCAACTATGTTTTTTCTCCAGCTTTAGCTGTAAGTGCTGCTACTTTATCTACAACTGGCGATACCGTTTTTTTAACACATGCTCCATTTGTTAATGGTCAGCCTTATACTATTACAGTTAATGGTGTACAAGATTTGGCAGCTAATGCTATGGTATCAACTGTTTTTAATACCATTTTTAATAATTTATTACCCAATTTGGTGATTACTGAAATTATGCACTCACCAAATGATATTGAAATGATTGAAGTATATAATGCTGGTTCATCTGCAATACCTTTAGGTGGGTTAAAATGGACAGATGGAACAACAGGAAATTTTCCAGTTACAAGCTTAGCTGCTGGTGCTACTGCTGTTTTTGCCACTGCACCTACTACTACAGCTTCTACTTTAAATCTTTCTACAGTTTATACCATATTAAGTGGATTGGGATCATCTAATGATATATTGGTCATTAGAAATTCTTTAGAACAAGTGGTTGATAGTGTATCTTATTTAGTAGGTACTAATGGATGGCCAACTGCTCCTCTTGGTGTATATGGCTATTCGTTTGAATTAAATGCTGCAACTAATGATAACAATTTAGGTAGCAATTGGTTTGTTCCATTAAATACTGTAACACCACAGCCAACTGTTGGTATTGTAAGAGCCACTCCTGGCGTTTATCCAACACCAACTGTAGCTCCTGCCACTGCTTCAGTAAGCTTTACAGCTGCAAAAGTTAATGTTAACGAAAATGGTGCAACCGTAAGAATCATTGCTAATTTGTTAGGTGGTGGTGCTTCTCCTTCATCTATAGATATTGAAGTATTACCTATTAGCACCGCAACAAGTGGCGTAGATTTCACCTTGCCAACATCGTTAAAATTTGAGTGGGCAGCTAATGCCAATAATGTAAATGATACTATTATTGTAAACATTACCAACGATGCTTTGGCAGAAAGTTCAGAATACTTTATTGTACGAATGGTGAACCCTGTAAACATTGTATCACCAGCAGCAGCTACCAATCATTTTACTGTATTTATTAATGATGATGATAAGCCAGCTCCTGTTGCTTCACAAAGTATAAAACTTAACCATATTGCTTCTTTTAGCAATGGAACAGCCGGTGGAAATTCTGCCGAAATTGTAGCACATGATCCTACTACGCAACGCTTGTTTATTGCCAATTCTCTTGGTACAAAATTAGATATCGTAAACTTTAGTAATCCATCAAGTGCAACATTAATTTCATCTATTGCAATGGCACCTTATGGCAATATAAATTCGGTTGCTGTAAAAAATGGAATAGTAGCTTTAGCTATAGAGAATACATCTCCTCAATTACCAGGTAAAATTGTTTTCTTAAATACCAGTGGCGTTTTTATTAGTCAAGTAGATGCAGGAGCTATGCCAGACATGATTACATTTAATAATGCTGGTACAAAAGTGCTTACTGCAAATGAGGGAGAGCCCAATGCAGCTTATACTTCTGACCCTGAGGGTTCAATAACCATAGTTGATATATCTGGTGGGGTAGCAACTGTAACCAATGCAAATGTTACTACAGCTACTTTTACCAGTTTCAATGCACAAGCTGCAAGCTTAAAAGCAAGTGGTGTAAGGCTTTTTGGTCCAGGTGCAACTGTAGCAAAAGATATAGAACCAGAATACATTACAATATCTGATGATGATCAAACAGCTTGGGTTACTTGCCAAGAAAATAATGCCATTGCAGTAGTAAATATTGCCACTGCCACTGTTACTCAATTGCTTCCTTTAGGCAAAAAAGACCACATGCTTGCAGGAAATGGATTAGATGTAAGTGACCAAGGAACGAATATTGAAATAGCCAACTGGCCTATAAAAGGTATTTATATGCCAGATGCTATTGCATCTTATACCATTGGTGGTCAAACCTATTTAGTAACTGCTAACGAAGGTGACTCAAGAGAATATACTGGCTTTTCTGAAGTAGTAAGATTAGGGGCAACTTCTTATGTTTTAGATTCACTAACTTTTCCAAATAGAGAAGCGTTGAAAGCAAATTTGGGAAGATTGAATGTTACTAATGCAACTGGTGATACAGATGGTGATGGCGATTTTGATGAAATACATGTTTATGGCTCTCGTTCATTTTCTATTTGGAATGCTACAACAGGTGCTTTGGTTTGGGATAGTAAAGATGAGATTGAAACCATGATTGCAAAGCATCCAACTTGGGGAGCTTTATTTAATGCAAGTAATGCCAATAATACCTTAAAAAACAGAAGTGATGATAAAGGACCAGAACCTGAAGGTGTTACTATTGCTCAACTTTTTGGTAGAACGTTTGCTTTTGTTGCTTTAGAGAGAATTGGTGGATGTATGGTGTATGATATAACCAACCCAGCAAGTCCAATTTTTGTAGACTATAAGAATACAAGATCAACTACATCTTTTGCTGGTGATAATGGTTCGGAAGGAATTATATTTATTAGTGCAGCCAACTCTCCAACAGGTAATGCCATTGTAATATTAGCAAACGAAGTATCATCTACATTATCATTTTTTACAGTAGATGTAACAACATTAAACATAAAATTAGAAAGCATTACCGCAAAAAATGAAGGCAATACAAATAATATAAGTTGGAATACTGCGGCTGAAGCTAAAGGCGATATTTTTGAATTGGAAAGTAGCAATGACGGAATAGCTTTTTCATCAATTACATCTGTTAATGCAAAAGGTATTGCATCATCTTACAGTTATGTTGATAAGCATCCTTTTACAGGATGGAACTATTACCGTTTAAAAATGAAACATTCTGATGGCAAAGTAACTTATTCAAAAACAGTATCTGCGTATGTTTCTCAATCATTGGCAACTATTAAAGTTACACCTAATCCTTTCAAAAATAAATTAGTAATTAGTATAAATGAAAGACAGCCAGTAAATGCTTTTATAGATTTGTTTAATGTAAAAGGTGTGTTGCTTAAATCAATAAAAGTAAATGCTAAAGAAACACAATTGGATGTTACAACATTACCTTCAGGTACTTATTTTGTAAAGTATACTGATGGAAAATTAGGACAAACAATTATTGTAACTAAATAATTTTATACAAGTACTTGTTTTAATATTTAAAAAGGTAGTCATAGTAAATATGGCTACCTTTTTTATTTGTACTATTTTTTGTCTCAGCAACTAAAACGTTTGCTTAATCATATTGACTTGGCTCTAAGAAACGTTAATATGAAAAAATGTTGAAATGCTGTGAATTAATAAGTATTTTATTGATGATAAATATAGTTCTGCAAAGTATTATTGTTTAAGAGAAAATTTTAGTTTTGAAGAAGCTCAATATAGAAGTTTAGACGATTAATTGGTTTAACTCAACGAACTTTCAAAGACTTTGCTTGGAAAGAAAAGCAACATTCTATTGCAACAAAAAAAATATTAGCTTAATTACACCTAAAACTTTGCTAATCTTCCTTTTTTTAGAATTTTAAGAAACTCAATTTTTTCTCTTTTTTTAAGCATAATATTTACTTAATCTTCACTTAACACTCAAGTAATACAAGACGAACACTTTTGCAAAAATTAATATTATGTACAAAAGAAAAAGTAGTTTTTTTTTATTTGCAATCATTGCAACTTCATCGTTTGTTGCTTGCAAAAAAGATAGCAATTCGGTTACTGCAAGCGAAGCAGAATTTAAAAATCGTTCAATAACTCCATCTCTTATTAAGATGGGCTCAGAGTTTGCATCAATAGGTGTACACACTTTAGTTAGTAGCGAAGATGTAATACCAAATTCTGGCAACATGGTTTTTGGTGGTGCACCAGATGGTCAAGGTTTTATTAAAAACCCAGATGGCAGTGGCTATATTATGGTTACTAATCATGAAAATACTTGGGCAATTTCAAGATTATATTTAGATAAAAAATTAAATATTGTAAAAGGAGATTATATTGTAAATACAGATGGTGGTATGTTTAGATTATGTTCTGGAACAATGGCTACGCCTGAAATTCATGGATTTGGACCAACTTTTTTAAGCACAGGTGAGTCTAATGTAAATGCAATGACACATGCTATTGATCCTTTAGGTGTTGCTAATCCTTCTAGCCAAACAAGAGTAAAACCTGCTTTAGGAAAATTTAGTGGAGAAAATGCAGTTCCGTTAACTAAAAATGCTTACCCAGGTAAAACTGTAATTATTTTAGGAGAAGATGCTGGTAATGGTCAAGTTTATTTGTATGTTTCTAATACAGTAGGCGATTTAGATAACGGTAAATTATATGTTTTAAGAAGAGTAGATCAAAACCAAATTGAAACTGCTATGACTTGGAACAACAATTACAATGTAGAATTTGTAGAAGTACCTAATGCTAAAAACCTAACTGGTACAGAAATAGAAAACTTAAATACTAGTCTTAAATCTATTCAATTTGCACGTGTTGAAGATTTAGATTATAGAAAAGGTTCTGCTGCAAATAACAGAGAAATTTACTTTGTGGCAACAGGCGTAAGCGGTTCTACCGAAAAAACATATATGGGAAGAATGTATCAATTAAAATTAGATGCAACTGATCCATTAAAAGGTGTGCTTAGAATTGCTGCTGATGGTGATGTTTCTCCAACTGGTGCTAACGTAAAAGGAACAGATATTATTAATCCTGATAATCTATGTGTTACTGAAAACTTTGTTTACATACAAGAAGATGGAGATTCTTTTTGGCCAGAAGCTACACACAACTCATTAATTTGGCAATACAATATAGCTACAGGTGCTAAAAAAGTATTTATGGATATGACACATAAAGATGCTGCAGTACAAGGCACAAAGTACAATCCTACAGGAGCTAATCAAAATAGATTTGGTCTTTGGGAGCATGGAGCTATGGAAGACATTTCGGATGTTATTGGTGTGCCAGGTACATTTACTATTAATGTACATGCACATACATGGGTTGAAGGAGATAAGTTTTTAAATCCAAGTAAGGCTGTTTCTGTACAATCTTATAAATCTGGTGGACAAACGTTATTAATTACTAATGTTCCTAGATAATTAAATAAATAAAATAAAAAACCTTTCACCCAGAAGTGAAAGGTTTTTCTTTTTTAAGAACTCTGAAAAAAGAATTAATTTTTTATGATTAGATTAATACTTGTAATTAGTTTAAGTACAGCATTATTGGTAGCATGTATAAGCCATAAACCAAATACTTTTGAAAACATAGCTCAAGAAACGATACAATTTAAAATTGATACTATTGTAAACATATTAAATGGTTTTGATAGCAGTTTAGAAATAAACCAAGTAAAAAATCAATTTAGTACAAGTAGAAAACAATATAAAGAAATTGAAGCTTTTATTGAATACTATTATCAAGGATTATCTAGAAGAATTAATGGCCCAGCTTTGCCAGAAATCAAAACCGACGATAATATAATAAACGACCCTACTGGTTTTCAGGTATTAGAGGAAATAATTTATAGCGATACCATTGATGTTAAAGAACTAAGCAAACAAGCCAAAATTTTAGCAACCGATTTATTGTTTATTAAAAAAAGCCTTAAAGATTTACCTATACAAGACCATCATTTTTACGAATTAACACAACACCAAATTATACGAATTGCTGCTTTAGGATTAACAGGTTTCGATTCTCCAGTAGCTTTTCACTCAATTGAAGAAGCAAAATACGCTTTAATGGGATTGTTAAGTTTTAATCAAAAATTTTGGGACAATAAAAACAAAACAAATGATATAGTTCATAAATCTATTAATCAAGCCATTGCCTATTTAAAACAACAGTCAAACTTCAACGAGTTTAATAGATTATTGTTTATAAAACAATACTTAATGCCTTTGAGCGTAGCATTTGAAAATCAGTTTAAAGAAATAATAAAAGCTACACCAAACTATACCACTAACAAAGTTTTTTATGGCACGCTAAGCGATTTAATGCAGGGCAAAAGTCTTAATGCAGATGCGTTTTCACCTTTTGCAGCTTCTATTTCTTCGCCTCAAAAAATATCATTGGGTAAGCTGTTGTTTAATGATGTTTCTCTATCAAAAAGCAACAATATGAGCTGTGCCACTTGCCATATTGCAAGCAAAGCATTTACCGATGGTAAAGTAACATCTAACAACAATATTCACAGCAATTCCATCAAACGAAATTCGCCCACCTTATTATATGCTGCATTTCAAAAAGGATTTTTTTATGATTTACGTTCTCAAGATTTAGAAAATCAAATAGAAAGTGTAATGAAAAATCCGGATGAATTTAATTTGTCGCCTAAGCAAATTCAACAAAAAATTAACAATAATCTTACATTATCCAAACAGTTTGCTATAGCTTATCCCAATAGCAAGGAAATAACAGCTTTTGAATTAAGAAATGCCATAGCAGCTTATGTAAGAAGTTTGATGCCATTCAACTCAAAAATTGATCAATATTTTAAAGGTCAAACTACATTAACCGAAAGTGAAATAAATGGTTTTAACGTATTTGCTGGTAAGGCAAAATGTGCTACTTGCCATTTTATTCCATTATACAGTGGTACTATACCACCTTGGTACAACAACACAGAGTCGGAAGTTATTGGTGTGCCAAAAACAGTAAATTGGAAAAATGCCATTATTGATAGCGATTTAGGAAGGTATAATACCAATCAATTAGAACCATTACGATTTTCATTTAAAACGCCAACAGTAAGAAACATTCAGAAAACTGCCCCATATATGCACAATGGGGTTTATACTAATTTAAACGACGTTATAAAGTTTTATGAGTTGGGTGGTGGAAATGGTATTGGTATGCACCTTAAATATCAAACCCTACCTTTTGATAATTTACAATTAACTACTAAAGAAAAGCAAGACCTTATAAATTTTATGAATACCTTAACCGATAACTATGAAGAATAAAATATTTTCTTTAATTTTTATAGTAGTATTCTGTTGTTTTGGTTGCCAAAAAAATGAAATTCCTTGCAATGCAAATTATCTTGTTAAAGCAAGTTCAACCCCATCGCATCCTTGTATAGCCAATGGCACTATTAAAATATCCCAGCCAAATGATAGTAATTTTTTATTTAAATTAAATGAACAAGGCTTTCAAAAATCGTCTTTGTTTTATAATGTAAAAGTAGGTATACATAAAATTATGGCAATGGATATTAATGGCTGTATTGCAGAAAATATTATTGCTGTAGATACAATACAACAAGGTGAAAAATTTAAAGAAGTGTTACATATTTTAACAAATAGATGTGCCACTTGCCATTCAGGAAACAACCCACATGGAGGGATAAATTTTACACAAGTTTGCGACATATTAAAATATTGGGATAGGATACAAGCAAGGGCTGTACTTGGAATACCATCACCCATGCCACAATCAGGTTTAGTGCCAGTTGAAGAACGAAATAAAATTATAAACTGGATAAATGC
>JBMLOQ010000004.1:0-14051 GCA_049242885.1 Chitinophagaceae bacterium | reverse complement strand
CTCTCTCTCATTATTAAAACATCTTGCCCATCAACTGTAATTTCAGTACCAGCATATTTGCCATACAAAACAGTATCACCATTTTTTACAGTCATCGGCTCGTCTTTTTTTCCAGAGCCTACTGCTACAACCACCCCACGTTGAGGTTTTTCTTTTGCAGTATCAGGGATAATAATGCCACCAGCAGTTTTTGTTTCTGCAGCAGCAGGTTTTACAATCACTCTATCGTGTAGAGGTGTAACGCTTAACTTTTTTGTAGCCATCGTTTATGTGTTTTTAAATGTTTAATTATTAATGTATCAACTATGTTCAAGTATGTTGCCAATGGAAAATTGGGTTACAAATTGTCAGTAATTATGTAATAATGTATTTTGAAATTGAAAGAATGGCATTTGCAAAATGTAAAACCCGCCCAAAAAGGCAGCTTTTACAGCTATAACTATTGCCCAAAGCTGAATTTTTCGTTTAAGTTTTTACTAAAACTTGGTTGATTTTTAAAAGTTTAGAATTAAAAGCTACCGTAGAAACTGGTGTATAATTTTTTCAAGAAATTAATTAACAATACGCTTGCCTGTGATTAAAATTTCGGAAATTGGGTAAAAAATCGTTTTTAAGCAATGTTTTTATCTTAATTGCCCAGCACTCCAATCTATAGCGTATCTCGATTTATAAAGCTTTATTCTTAATTCGATTGTTTTTTGCAACATTTCTAAGGCTTTATTTTCCCTGCTATTTACTAAAAAAAGGCTGCTTTCGCCATTGTTAAATCTAAGCAACTCACTTCTGTATAAACTGTTATAGTTATTGAATGTAACATTGGCAATATTTACCTGATTTTGAAGTTGCACATACTCGTTAAAATAGTTTCGCACTTTATTTTCTACTTCCCATTTTTTTTGGTTGAGTTGAAGATTGGTTTCACTAATTTTTATTTTAGCTTTTTGCACATCACCTCTTGCCTCTCTAAGAAAAATAGGTATTTTAAAATCTACTCCCCATTTATAATTGTTTTGTAAAAAATTACCACTTAATCCATTAAAAGCCCAATAATCTTTATTCAGCAAATTGGCTTTAGCATTAAGGGTAGGCAATAGGCTTTGTTGCTTTAATTTTCTTTCTACCTCTAACGCATCTATCTTAAAATTATATTCATTAATGGTAGGATTTTGCGTTAATCCTTTGCTTATGAATTCTTCCAAAGTTGTTGCAGCAATAGTATTGTTTAATTGAAATGCATCTGGAATAGTATTATTTGGCAGCAAATAACTACTATCGCTATCGAGCCATAAAAAAGTGTTTATTTCTAAAGCAGCAGTTGTAAGTTTTACCAAAGCATCTGCTTGTAATAGTTGAAAATTTTGTAGCTGGGTAAATGCTTCTAAGGTATCCATTACACTTCTATCACCACTAGCATTTGCCAAACGTATTAATCGTATTCTATCTGTACTAATTTTTACATAATTGTTAAATACATTGTAAAGCTGATAAGCACCAGCCCAATTTCCATAGCTTACATAAGCATCAAACAATAAATCGTTTAACATTCTTAAACGCTCTTGCTCACTTTGATTTCGGTAAATTTTTGCTTGCTGCAAAGCTGCTCTTCTTTTATCCAATAATAAACCCTTTGCCAAAGGCAATTCAAAACCAAAATAGCTAGTTTGTCCACTACTAAATTCACTGTTTAAAAATTGACCTCCATTGTTTTCGATACCAGTTTTTATATCGCCAACTGGTAATGGAATTTTTATTTCTGGGTTGGTGTAGAAGTAATAATTTTTGCCATCAAATGTTTTTCTACTTGCATCAACACTTACTGTGGGGTCAAATGCACCTTTAGCTCCCAGCAATTCGGCTTTTGCTTTATCTACCTGTAGATTAGCTTGTTTTGCAAGTGGGTGGTATAGTTTTATTTGAGTAATAAAAGCATCTAAATCCAACACTTTTTCTTTGGCATTTTGTGCCATTGAAAGGTTTAAAAAAGTGAGGAATAAAATACTTATTGAATACTTCATGAATAAATTATTTGTGCTTTTGGTTTAATTATTTTTTCTCTGTTTCGGTAGTTTTTGGCTTAGCGTTAGGCTTATAATATTCTGGAGGAAATCCATTTATGTTTCGCCATAATTCATACCCAATCATTACATCTTTTAGTAAAGCAATACCTTGTGCACCACCTCCAATTTTGAGATTTTGAGGCCATCGTTTTTCGTTAGTATCTGGGTCTTCGGCTACTAAAATTCTAAATTTGCCATTAGGGCTAATATTGGTTTCTACAGCAGTAATTACCCCACCAAAAGTACCATAACTTGCTTGTGGCCAACCACTAAAAACTATTACAGGAAAACCATCAAAAATAAAACGAACCTTCTCGCCAATGCCTATTAATGGTAAATCCATTGGATCCACAAAAAGCTCTACAGCACGTTGGATATTTTTTGGTACAATTTCAACAATCATTTCACCTTCTTTCATAAACTCACCAATACCTGCTTTTTTGGCTTTTACAATTTGCCCACCTTGTGGAGCAAGAATGTAATATAGTTTATTACGAATGTCGTAGTTGGCAAACAAGTTTTCGAGCTTTGCAATTTCAGCATCTGCTGTTGCAATGTTTGATAAAGAACCAAACCTATCCCCTTCGGCTTTTGAGGTTTTGTCTAAATATTCTTGTACAGCACTATTTTGTTCAATTCTAAGAGCTATTAACTCTTGTTTATTTTGTGCAAATTTGTTTTCGGTACTTACTTTTTTTGCTTTTCCGTTTTGGTAATTTACCCTTCTCTTCTCTAGCTCTAATAAATTTATTACACCACTATCATACATTAATTTACCAGCATCTAATTGGCGTTTATAAATATCAAGCTCATTAGTTACAGCTATTACATCGTTACTATCGCTAGTTACTTTTAAGCGTTGCTGCAAAATTTTATTTTCAAGAGATGCTAACTTTAATTCTCTGCCTTGGGTTAAAGCTCCAACTTGCACTTCGGCAGTTTTTGCTTTGCCCTCATACCCTTGTTGTGCCAGTTTTTTTGCATTGATTTGTTGTTGGGTACGTTTTAGTAAATCTGTATCAAAATAGTCAACTTTAACTTCACCTAATTGCATAATAGTATCACCCGCTTTTACCATATCACCTTCACGTACATACCATTTTATAACTCTACCAGCCAAAATGGTATTAACTTCTTGTGGTCTATCTTCTTGTTTTAAAGTGGTTACAGCACCTTTTGCTCTAATATTTTGTGTCCAAGGTAAAAACATAATAACCACTGCCAAAAGCAATATGGCATAAGTCCATTTTTTTACACTGCTTTGCTTATCTACTCTATAAATTTTCTTATAAGAATTCAAAGAGGAGCTATCAAAGTTATCATCAATATTATCGGTTATGTAGTTTGTTTCTTTCATAAAAAAAATTTAAAAAATTGGATAGAATTTTATTTAACAATTCTTCCTTTTTCTAATTTATACACCACATCACATTTGCTTTGAACAGAAGCGTCGTTTGATGTAATGATGATGGTTGTATGCTTTTTTTCTTGTTGTAAATGCTCCATTAAGTTTATTCTTTCCTGAGGATCAAGATTACTAAAAGGGCTTTCTAAAAGCAATAATCTTTTTTTCCCAATTAAAGCTCGTACCAATAAAATTTCCTGACGAATACTAGCTGAAAGTCTTTTTCCTAAAGGATCAATTACAGCATCATACCCATGTTTATAGCCTTGTATAAATTCTTTTAAGCCTAATTTATCTGCCATAGCAGTAACATCGTTTATATGAATGTTAGGATTGCCAAGCGTAAGATTTTCTAATAGAGTACCATTAAAAATATCTTGTTGATTAATAAGTACACCAATTTGTGAACGTAAATTTCTTAAATGATAATTTTGAACTGGCACATTATCAATTAGTACATTTCCTTCGTAATTATCAAATGCTCCTGTAATTAATCTCAATAAAGATGATTTTCCGCTGCCTGAATTGCCCGAAATACAAACTAATTCTCCAGCTTTAATATGCATATTTACCCTATCGAGTACTTTTTCATTGTCTTGGTAACTAAAGTAAACATCTTTAAAATCTATTTCAACACCAATACTTAAATTTGGCAAATCCAGGCTACCATTTTTTTCTACTTCACTATCAATTACTTTACTTATTTTTTGTATGGAAGTTAGAGTGTCATAAATTTTATCTAAGGTGGTAATAAGTTTTTCAACACTAGCTATAATGGCCAAAATTACAATGTCGGCAGCTATAAATTGCCCTACATTTATTTCATTATCAACCAATAAAATAACACCTACAATAAGCATTGCTGCTGTAATTATTATTTTAAAAGCAATTAAACTCCAATACTGTATAAGTAAAATTTTAAAATGTTCTGTTCTTGCACCTAAGTATTCTGTAACTAAAGAGTCGGTTTTTGAAATATGTAATCTTGTATTTTTACTGAATTTGAAATTTTTTATTACCCTCGACATTTCTTGCAACCATCCTGCAATTTGATACTTAAAATCACTAGCCCTCATACTAGTTTCTAACCCTTGGGCTGAAGTAAATCGCACTATCACAACTACTGTAACTAGTAACAATAAACCAAATCCTATAAAAATAGGGTGATAAAAAGTGAGCAACAATAAACCAAAACATATTTGTATTACCGCTGTTGGGATGTCGAGCAAAAGTTTATCAATACTTTTTGTAAGAGATGGCACATCAAAATACCTGTTGAACAATTCTGGTAGATAGTACTTATCGAGTTTTTGAATATTTAATTTAGGAATTTTGTCGGCAAACTCTAATGTATATCTAGTGAAAATTTTTTGTTTTACTTTTTCAATTACCTGCATTTGTCTTACTTGTACTAACCCATTGAAAAAAACACCAATTAATACAATTAACACTAAAATTACAATGGAAGTAGAAATTGTGCCTGCTAAAACAAAACTTACAATGCTTTGAATACCTAAGGGCAAAACCAAAGCAATTAAGCCATTAAGAATGGCAAAAAAGTAAATTGCAGAAACGTCTTTTTTATCTAGTTGAAGTATTTTGAGCAACTTTTGAGTTGCTTTTAGCAGATTTCCTGGTGTTTGTTGTGCCATTAAATAAAATTATTCTAGAATCCATTAACAAAATTGTAAACAATTAGTTGCAAATAACACCAGATTTTTAGTTTAGACAATGTAAATATTTTGTTAAAATAGGATTTTGTTATAAATTGATTAAATAAGGTTTTAGTTACGTAAGCCAATATGAATTTATAAACTGTAAACCATTCAAAGCATTGACAATGACTTTAAAAGTACACTTTTAGTTAAGGTAAAATATGATTTTCGTAAGCAAAACTGATTAAATGAGGTAAATTGTTTACATTAAATCGTTTATAAAGTGGAAAAATTCGCTTTTCAACAGCCGATTTTGTAATAAATAACGCTTCACTCATTTGCTTGATAGATAAACCTTTTGATGCAAGTTTGAGAGCTTCTTTTTCTCGTTCAGAAATTACAAGTTGTGTAAAAAGTGATTTATTTAGCTCCTCTTCAAAGTTGTTTTTGTGAGGGCCATAAGTGGCAAAGTTCATAATTTTACCAAAAATTAATGATTCGTTTACTTGAAATCTACCAATTACAGTTTCTATTTTTCCTTCTTTTGCAGTAAACACACCCACCCTTACTTGCATAGGAACTTGAGTGCCATTTTTGTGCATTTTTTTTACTTCAAAAGTAAAGCTATACTCTTCTAAACGATCTTTTTTAGACAGTATAAATAATATTGCTTTATCGTTAAGCTCTTTTGAAAAATTGGCAAACTCGGGCGTTGTAGCATCAATTATATTGTTTAATGTTATGGTGTGATTGTTGTAACCCAAAACTTCGTCCCAACCATCGGTATAAATTAATTTGTTTTCAGCAAAAGAGTAAATGTATAAAGCTTCATTTGGAAACCTGATGATGGTTGATTTAAAATAAAGTGCTTGTTTGGATAGCAAGTCTGCTGGAAGGTCGTCTATTTTTTGTTTTGTAAATTGTCCAAAATTCATATTGTTTCTTTGACGTTTAGTAAAATTATTGTGGAATAACACAAATGTTTAGGTTACACTACATTATACCTTTACAATCTGTTTCAGACAAAAATAATTGAATTTAAATCCTTGAAAAACCTTTAACCGTTTAATTTTAAACGGTTTTTTTATGTACAAAATTAAGAATTAAAATCAACTTTTGCATTGCCATTTTATGTATAACTAAATAAGGGTTTAACATTAATTTTAAAAGCACTACCTGAAGAAACGTTGCTAGAAAAAAAATGCAGCAGTAAAGAATTGTGGGTAGTGCATAGGAATTTGAATGTGCTAAATTAAAAATTATACGCTTATCTATGAAAAGTTGTTGGTGAAGAATACCACAGCTGTTAGAAAGATACTAATGACGTATTAACCAATAAAGTTTCATACTCTGCTGTTGGTTTTCTTCACCAAAAACACAAAAAAATCAAAAAAATGTTGGTAAAAAACACAAACAACCACAAAACAGTTGTTTGCATTTTCACTTAAGGTTCTCTCTTTTAAAAATTTTTTTAGCGGCAAACCTTTTATTCACCAACGCCAAACACTGGCAATTTCAATTCGTGTACAAGTTTATTTAATCCTTCCACTTCATTTTTAAGCACACTATCAAAGGCATTAAGTTGTATATCTACTAAGGCTTTAAGTACTTCATAAACTTCTTTCACTTGCTTGTTGTTTGTACCTCTACCTGTACTTGCTTGATTATACAATCCACTTAGTTTATCATCTAATCGAATAGGATAATTTAAAACATCTTGACTGCTTTTTGCTTTAGTTTGATGCAAGGCTTCCTCTACATTAGTTACTTTTTTAACAATGCTATCTATTAAATGGGTTACATTTTTTGGCATGGTTTTACCCAACAATGTTTTGTATTGGTTAAGCTGATTACGCAAAGCTTTTATTTTTTCTAAATGCTTCATTACACTGGTAAATGTATTGCCAATGTTTAGCTGCATAGCTAACTGATTGTCGTAATCTTCTTGTGTAGCATTATACTGAGGCTCGGCTAAAACAGTAAAATTTATAGTGGTGCTATCGTTGTTTAGCTTTACAACAGCTGTGTATTTTCCAGGTGCTGCAATTGGTGCATCTAAATTTCCATTCCATACAATTAAGCCATCAGGTATTTTTTCGGCAGCTGTGTATTTTAAATCCCAATTAAAATTGTTCATTCCAGCATTCCAATCTAATTTATTGGTTTCGTGTTGTTTGCCAAAAGTTTTTACTAAACTGTTTTTATTATCATAAATATTTACAATGTATTTGCTACTATCAGTTATTTGTTTTACAAAAACTGGAATTACAACACCAAGTGAAGGGTTTGCACCAACATTATTTTTTGGACCTCTAAAATTTCTTACATCAATCATTCTATAAGCTGGTGCTGGTGAAAAAGCATGTAAGTTTTTTACATTAATAGCATCATTGTATTGTTGTAATACACTTAAATCATCAATAATGTAAATGCTTCTACCCTGTGTGCCAACAATTAAATCATTGTTTTTAATGGTTAAATCCGTTATAGGCACTATGGGCAAATTCTGTTGAAACTTTTGCCAACTTTGTCCATCATCAAAGCTTATATACATACCATATTCTGTGCCTGCATATAGCAATCCTTCACGTTTTTTATCGGCTCTAATGGCTCTTGTAAAGTGCATGGCAGGTATTCCAGCATCAATTTTTTTCCAAGTTGCACCATAGTCTTCAGTTTTATAAATGTATGGGGCAAAATCATCTAGTTTGTATCTTGTACCTGCAAAATAAGCTGTGCCTTTTTTAAAGGAGCTCACATCTACACAATTCCACATAATAAAAGGAGGGGCATTTTTTGGCGTTACGTTTAACCAAGATTTACCACCATCTTTACTTATATTAATTAATCCATCGTCGCTACCAGTCCAAAGAATATCTTTTTCTAATTCACTTTCAGTTGCAGTAAAAATGGTACAGTAGTACTCAACACTTGTATTATCTTTTGTAATGCTTCCACCACTTGATAATTGTTTTGATTTATCGTTTGTGGTTAAATCTGGGCTAATTTTATCCCAACTTTTTCCTTCGTTTTCTGAAACAAATAAATGGTTGCCTGCTACATATAGTTTTTTAGGGTTATGTGGCGAAAAAAAGATAGGATAGTTCCATTGAAACCTATATTTCTGCACATCAGCACCAGCCCCAATTCCATCATCTGGCCAAACATTTAACAATCTATCTTCTCCAGTTTTATGATCGTATCTACTTAAAAAACCCATGTAACTTCCACCATAAGTAACATCAGGATTTAAGGGATCAGCAACTACATAGCCACTTTCTCCACCAGCAGTACTTTCAAAATCATCTGCTGTAATAGCTCCATTATAACTTTTACTTCTTATTCTAAAAGCACTATTATCTTGCTGTCCACCTAAAATTCTATAAGGAAAACTATTATCAGTACTCACTCTATAAACTTGAACAGTTGGCTGGTTTAAATACGTACTCCAATTAGCCCCACCATCAAAACTTATTTGTGCACCACCATCGTCTGCTACTATCATTCGTTGTTGATTCTCTGGATCTATCCAGAGGTCGTGATGGTCGCCATGTGGTGTAGGAATACTTTTAAAAGTTTTGCCACCATCTACACTTTTCATAAAATTTACGTTGGGGCAATACACTACATTTTCGTTTTTGGGATCAACAAAAACTTTTGTATAATACCAAGCACGTTGCCTAATGTTATTATCGGAGCATGAAAGCACAAAGGTTTTACCACCATCGTTACTTACATACAACCCTCCTTTTTCGTTCTCAATTATGGTATAAATTTTATCTGTATTACTTGGTGCAATGGCTACACCTACAATACCCCAAGTGCCTTTTGGCAATCCTTTTGATGAAGATATATTTTGCCAAGACTCCCCACCATCTATGCTTTTATACAAACCACTTCCCTCACCACCACTTTCCATGCTATAGGGTGTACGAATTACTCGCCACATACCAGCATATAGAGTGTTGGGATTGTCATTATCCTGTACTAAATCGCTACAACCTGTTTGATTATTTACAAATAATACTTGCTTCCAAGATTTTCCTCCATCAATAGTTTTATACACACCACGTTCGTTATTTGGCCCAAATAAATGACCCATAGCAGCTACTAAAACTATATCTGGGTTGGTTGGATGAATTACTATACGTATAATGTGTCGTGCATCTTTTAGCCCAATATTGGTCCAAGTTTTTCCACCATCTGTGCTCTTCCACATACCTTGCAAACCCTCGCTTACATTACCTCTCATTGTATTTTCACCTTCACCAACATAAATAATACTTTCGTTGCTAGGGGCTGCTGCAATTGCTCCAATACTGCCGCCAAAATACTTGTCACTTATATTTTTCCAATTACTGCCACCATCTATGGTTTTAAAAACACCACCTCCTGTAGCTCCAAAGTAAAAAGTGTTTTTATTTTTAAAACTTCCGGTTACTGCTGCACTTCGCCCTCCTCTAAAAGGACCAATTAATCTGTATTGTACGTTTGATAATATGGTAGAATCTAGTACTGCTTTTTTTTCTTGAACAATACTTTTGGAGGATTTGTTTTGAGCAAACAAGCCAACACAAAAACAAATTGCAAATACAATAAAGAAAAATTTTTTCATGTTTAAATTTTAAAAAATAAATATAGAAAGATTTAGTTACAAAAGTAAAAAAGCCTTAAAAAGGCTTTTAAATAAGGCAATATTTTGTAAGAGCAATTGCAGATTTACTAATAAATAATTTTGTTGAAGTTATTAGAAAGCGTTTAGAATTAATTGAGTTCGATTAACAAACTATTTTTTTGTGCTTATTGCAAATGCCTTTTTTACAGCTGCTTCTGCATCAATTATCCCACCAGAAGTGCAAAGTGCTTTAATGTCTACAACTTTTTGACTACCATCTTTATCAAGTTTAACTAATGTTGGATTTGGCTTGTACACTGTTTGTTCTATAATTTGTTTAACTTGAATAGCTGTGAGTTTTGGAAAGTTGCTACGAATTAATGCTGCTAATCCACAAACCACAGAAGCCGAAATTGCACTACTGCTAACTTCTGAATACATTTTGATTAATGAAGAAAGAGTGGTGTAAATATTTTCTCCAGGAGCAAATACATGTACATTATCTTTTCCATAAGAAGTAAAAGGAGCAATAATCGAATTGTTTTCGCCAAGTTTAGGATCAGAGCTTGCAGCAACTCTTATAAAATTTGGTACAACTTTGTTTCCATTAATTGTAGTTAATGAAGGATAGTATGAACCAGCAATTTCTTTTCCATCACTTCCAACAGAATGCACTATTAATACATCTTTTTGTGCTGCATACAACAAGGCATTATCTACTAAATCTTTGTGAAGAGAATAGTTTTTACCAAAGCCCATAAGTATCACTTTTGCACCATTATCAACTGCATAAAAAATTGCAAGTGCAATGTCTTTGTCATATTCATCCCCAACAGAAGGTACTGCAACTATTGGCATTACTAGTACATTATTTGCTATCCCATTAATGCCAATTTTATTTTCTCGATTTGCTGCAATTATTCCAGCGGAAACTGTTATTTCACCTATAGGGTTATCAATTACATTGTTTCCGTATTTTCTGTCTTCTAAATCATATTCTGTGTCACCTATTAATTTACTTCTCAAATCTTCTTGTTCAAAAACATCCATTTTTGACTTAAAGTTTTCATCTATATAATTTTGAAAAGATTCTAGTATTTCGGCACTTGTTTCTTTTTTAGTAATGTTTAAAGATTTGGCAAAATCTATAAAATTCTTTTTGTCTTTTTTGCCTTCTTCAGTTGTTGGTTCATATTTTGCTAACATCTCTAAAGTAAAATCTTTAACTTTCATAACATTAGATAAAGCTTTAGCAGACTTTTCTATTTTTTGGTGCATTCGCTTGTAAACTTCAAAATCAAACTTTAATTGTTTATATTCTTCACGTAATGGCAACCAGTTTCTATATTCGTATTTTTCTTGACTCATTAGCTTATTTGAATCTATAGATTTATCGCCATATTTAGAGTTAAATCTCTGATACATTCTTGCTTTCTCTGTGTTGGTAAGATCAAAAGTTTCACCATTTTTTTTGCCCAAAAAATTCCAACCCAAAACATCATCTACATATCCATTGTTGTCGTCATCAATTTTATTATTCGGAATTTCTTTTTTGTTTGTCCAAATTTTTCCTTTCAAATCTTCATGGCTTGCATCAATACCTGATGTTCCAATTATGGCTACAATTACGCTTTGAGACACTGAGTTTTTTTGTTTTAAAAAACTATAAGCACCATTTAAATTTATGCCATGCCAATTATCTTTTGCAGGGCTTAATAAATGCCAATTCTGGGGAGTTTTTGAATTATTTTGTGCCCCTAAATTGGAAAACACAATAAGACAAAACATTAATGAAATTAACTTATTCATATTCTTTATTTTACTATTAGATTTATGCTATGTATAATATCTTCTACACCAAAAGAGTCTTTAAAATTGGTGTCTTTAAATACATTAAAAGTTGTAGTTCCTTTTTTTACAGCTTTCAAAATTAAAATGCGTTGCATACTTCCTCCATCTGTGTTAGGGTCGCCATGGTCACTTTCATCAATACTTATTAACTGCACCAAATTTGCGGTGTCTTTTATTCCAAATTTTGTGGTTTGTTCAAATGCACAAGCCTTGCAAACAAATTGATTAATCGTAAAAGTATCTCCAATATTTACTAAATTCAAAGAATCTACTTGTATATTGTAATGCCCTTTAGGTGTGGTTTGTTTTAGTTGTTCTTTACAGCTAAAAAGTATCAATAAACTTGCAAATACAAAAAGGTTTTTCATTTTTTAATTTCTATTTTATTACCTCAATTGCAATTTTAAATGTTTCATTTTTATCATTGATGGTATCTTTACTTAAATATGATTTGTAAACATACAAGATTGTTTTTCCAGTTTTAATTGCTTTAAATTCCAAGCTTCTATCAGCACTCCCTCCTACTTCGTTATTTGAATTTTCATCAGTATTATTTATTCGCATTAGTTGTATTAACCCTAATGAATCTTTAATACTATAATTTGGAATGTATTGATTGGCACAACCACGACAAGTAGATTGAGCAAACATTAAACTACTATTTAGTTTTACAACATTAATTGTATCTACTCTTAACAAAACATAATCTTTTTTAGGCAACTGCTTTTGATTACAAGCAAAAGCAATTATTATAAAGCTATTTGCAAAAATTGGCTTTGCAAATACTTTTAATTTCACTAAAAATAAATTAATAAAACTCACTATAGTATAATTTCTTCTAAAAATAGTTTATAGCCTGCTTCTAAATAAAGGCTCCAAAATAGGCTTACCATAATTAACAGATAATACTATTTTATTTTGTTTTTTATTAAGTTTTCTAAAGAACTTTCTACTTAATAGTATACATGTTTGATTCTCTAAAAGAAAATCTCCGCCAGAAAAGCTTATAAAAAATGAATTGTTATTGTATTTCTGATAAATAAATTTTAAAATTTGTTTCCATGAATATTATTAATGGAAAATTTTGGTTTTTCCAAACCCGTAATTTATTGCTTCCATCTTTGTTTTCGAGGGTATAAGAATCTAATGAGTAATTTTTCCCTTTATACTTTTTAGTAACAGGAAAATAAATATTACCCGAAACCTCAGATTTATTTGTTTTTAAAACATCAAAAACTTCGGCATCCCCTTTATTCTCAGTAACTGAAAACTCAATTTTATCTTTGCCTTCTTGCAATTGTTTAGAAAGATTTCTGCTTAAAAAAGCACAGGTTTGTTCTTCCAGCTTTATTGAACCATTCTCAAAATAATTAAACAATGCAACTGCACTATCCATAGCTTTTTTACTTATAATAACTGTGCCTTTTTTGTTTACAGGTGCTGTCATTTTCCAATCAAAACTAATCATTGGTTTCAGTGTTTTAATTGTCATGATAAACTTATACTCATTTAACCCTTGCTCTACATTGTAAATAAGTTTGTTGCCTACTTGGAGATTAAAAGGTGTTACTGCTTTTTGTGACTGAGCAAAATTGAATATGCATAGAAAGGTAAAAAGCAAGATGACTTTTGAGAAGAGATAATTTTTCATTTTTAATTACATTTTTATTATAACACGAAATTGAGGAGATTAAGCATACATTAAATACCAAGTTTATGGTATTTAATCCATATATGGAAAAAACAATGGGATGCTATTGCTAGCATCCCATTGTAAAAAATTAAAACAAATTAAATTATTGCTTTATTACTTTTTGATTTTGCACTTTATCACCTGCTTTAATTACAAATGTATATAAGCCAGGTGCTTGGTTTACCAATACTTTTTGAATACTAGATTTTACAGTTGCAAAACTACCTTTATAAATCGCCAATCGTGAGCCTTTGGAATCTATAACTTCTACGCTCATTTGCTCATCCAACCTTATGTTACTAGCAATTAATTCTACGTTATTTACCACTGGATTTGGCACAATTTGCACCAATTGTTTAATGCTTGAAGGATTAATTACCACGACTTTACTATAACTAGTTTTCCCGTTTTTATCTTCTTGTATCAAGCGATAATAAGTAAGCTTGCCAGAATAATCATCATTAAAACTGTATTTTGCAGCAGCATTATTGCTTGCATTTACATATCCAATTTGCTTAAAGTTGTTTCCATCTTCACTTTTTTGAACATAGAATCCTTTATTATTTACTTCGTTCGCAGTTTCCCAATTAAGTACTACTTTTTGCTCTACTACTCTTCCTGTAAAGTTTACCCAAGTTACAGGCAAGATATTATTATCACTAACTACTGTAAAAGTGCTAAAACTTGTAATTCCAGCAGCACTAAGATTGTAAGGATTAGATCCTCCTGCAACTGTGCTGTTATTTAAAGGAGCCCATCCTAAAACTCCATTTTC
>JBMLOQ010000003.1:0-3035 GCA_049242885.1 Chitinophagaceae bacterium | reverse complement strand
ACATCTAACTTAAAATATAAATTACTAATATGAGTTTTTATAGTATTGATGGAAACAAATTGTTCATTAGCCATTTGCTCGTTGGTTTTGCCTTCGTATATGGCTGCTAAAACTGTAAATTCTCTTTCGCTTATGTGTGTTTTTAAATGCCTATTTATATTGTTGATACTTAGTTGTGGGCGTTGTGCCATTTTTAACTGGCTGTAATTGTATAATCCAATTTCAATGCCTGCTAATAAATCTCTTTCGTCGAATGGCTTAATAATATAGCCTGCTGGTTTGGTTTTTTTGGCACGCTCTAAAGTGGTTTTATCGGCATGTGCTGTTAAATAAATAAATGGCAACTGATATTTTTCGTTTATAATTTCTGCAACATCTATTCCATCTTTGTCACTGTCCAAATTCACATCTAACAAAACAATGTCGGGTGTATTGTTTTTTAACGACAGTAATGCATCCTCTGGATTATAAGCAGTGCCCGATACTCTAAAGTTTAAGTTATTGAGTATTTGCTCTATATCAATTGCAATTAATGGATCATCTTCTACAATTAGCACTTTAATTTCTATCATGCAGTAAGTTTATAATTAGTAATAAGTAATTGCACATTAGTACCATCATCTCCTACTATAGTAAGTTTTGCTTTCATTTTTGCTGCAAAAGACCGGATTAATTGATATCCTAAAGAACCTGCTTTTTCATAATTCCAATCACTAGGAAGCCCTACACCATTGTCTTGTACATTAAGCAAAAGACCAGTATCGTTTTGTTTTAATTTTATTATAAGGCAACCATTTTGTTTAGTTTCATCAAAAGCGTATTTTAAAGAATTACTAATTAACTCCGTTAAAATTAATCCAATAGGAATTACTGTATCTACATCTAAATTCAACTTATCAATATCAGTTTGCAAGCTCACTTTTTCGTTTTGAATGTTGTAAGATGTAAATAACGATTGCACTAATTTTTCTATATAATCTTTAATTTCAACACCAGTTAAATTATCATCACTATACAAATTTTGATGGATAAGTGCCATACTTTTTACCCTATCCCTTCCCTCTTTAATGGCACTTAAAGCTTTGGGATCTTCAATATTTCTACTCTGTAAATTGAGTAAACTACTAACTACCTGCAAATTATTTTTTACACGATGATGAATTTCTTTTAATAAGATTTCCTTTTCGTTTAAAGCTTTACCAATTATGTCATTTTTTTCTTGTAAAAGCTTAGCTGTTTTTTGCTTGTTTCTATATAAAATGAATATACTAGCAGCCACAATACAAGCAATTGCCAAACCTGCTGCAAATAACCAATTGGTTCGTTTTTTCTCTTTAATACTTAAATCTTTTAATGCATTGTCTTTTTGCAAAAGACTAACATCTTGTATAGATTTTTGATTTTCTGCTTTTGCTAATAAAATAGTTTGGTCTTGCTGTTTTAGCAATAAATCACTCACTTCATTTTGCTTATTTAGCAAACTAATTTCTTGCTCCTTTTGTTTGGCATTTGCATTAGCGAGTAATAATGATTGTTCTTTTTGTTTTAAAGAAAGGTCTTTAATTTCATTTTCTTTTCCTAACAAAACAATTTGTTGTTCTTTTTGCTCTGTTTTATACTTTTTATCCAATTCCTCAATAAGAGCAGTTCTGCTGCTGTTCATTAAACTATCACTATAAATTTTAAGTTGCTCGTAGTGAATCAATGCCTGTTGATAATTGCCTTGTTCCTTTTCGGCAGTGTACAACAAATTTGTTATGGCAGCTAAGGTTTGATACTTAGTATTTTTAAACTTATACGTTAAGCATTTCTTTAAAATGGGTATGGCTTTTTCGTAATTTTTAACACCCATATAAGCTTGTCCTAAACCATATTGTACCGCATTGTTTAAATCTTCAATGGCTGCAACTCTTGGGTTTGTACTTAACTCTTGAAAAACCGGTAAAGCTTCGGCATATTTTTCCTGAAAATTTAATCCTAAGGCAGTGTTAATTTGAGCAAAGAGCATAGTACCAACATCATTTTTAAGTTTTGCTGCATTAAAAATTTTCTGAAAAATTTGTGTAGCGGAGTCATATTTTTTTTCGAGGTTATATAAAGTAGCCACATTACCCAAGGTTCTCAAATATGAAGGGTCTTGTAGTTTTTCTAAAATATCCAATGCCTCTTTATAAAACACTTTTGCTTGTTTAATTTCGTTGCGAGAACGATAAGCCAAACCAATGGTATTTAATGTAACTGCTATTGTTTTTTGCTTACCAATTTCACGCTTTAACTCTAGGGCTTTAAACAAATAAACTAAGCAACTATCTAGCACATTTTGCTCGTAATACAAAAACCCAATTTCGTGCATTAAAGCTGCTTTTAATTCTTTGTCGTTGGTGGAATTATTAACTATTTCTGTTTTTCTAAAATATTGTAAAGCAGAATCGTATTTTCTTAACTCACGTAAACTAATGCCCAACTGCTGATACATATTTTGAAGCACTTTTTTGCTTTGCAATTTTTCGAAACGAGGTAAATTGCCTTGCAAGGTTGCAATAATTAGGCTTGGTTTTATGGGTGGATTTTGATTGACTAATTTGCTAATTGCTAGATTTACTAAAGAATCGTTTCGTTCAGTTTGCAAAACTTTTTCAATTTCGGCAAGGTTTGAATTTTGAGAGAAAGCAGTAATGCCAAAAAATATAATAACGATAAATAAGCAGCGTTTTTTCATACAATACAAAAAAATGATGGATACTAAGAAACTCACTCACCCAAAAAGGTGATTTAGTTTTTAAAGATAACAATATTAAAGTTTAGTTTTAATGAATACATAATAAAAAGTGCTTTCTCGTTTTATTGATTAACAAAAAAAGAGGCTGCCCCAAAAAGGAGAGGCAACCTCTAAAGTGTACTTTTAATTGTATTAAGATTTGCTTGGCAAAAACTTTACTAAAAAACTTATGATTTTTTTTAAAACCCTGACAGGAATATTTATCCTAAATCAAATCTATCTAAGTTCATTACTTTAACCCAAGCAGCTATAAAAT
>JBMLOQ010000002.1:0-14758 GCA_049242885.1 Chitinophagaceae bacterium | reverse complement strand
CATATAAGCGATGATGAGGATTTGGAAGATATTGTAAATGCTAAGTGAGTCATTGGTCAATAAGTCAATAAGTCAATAAGTCATTGATCAATAATGGTAGGTTAGTTGTCAATTGTAAATCAACAATCAAAAATCAACAATATCAAATCAACAATATCAAATATTAAATTTTAAATCAATAAAGGCTTTAATATTGCAATCTAAATAATCACTACAAATGGCAATTCAATTTATTAAGGCAACTTTACTATTAGCTGATGGTCATGTTTTACACGGTAAGGCTTTTGGTAAAATTGGCACAACAACTGGTGAAATTTGTTTTAATACAGGAATGACAGGCTATCAAGAGGTATTTACAGATCCAAGCTATACTGGCCAAGTAGTGATAATGAATAATGTACACGTAGGCAATTATGGTGTAAAAGATACGGATGTAGAAAGTAGTAGTGTGAAAATTAAAGGATTAATTGCTCGTAATTTGGAAGAACAATTTAGTAGGATACAAGCCACCGATAATTTGCATAAATATTTAGTTGAAAACAATATTGTAGCAATTGATGGTGTTGATACAAGGGCATTAGTTGCTCATGTTCGCACTCAAGGAGCTATGAATTGTATCATATCTTCAGAAGTAGAAGATATAGACCAGCTAAAAAAAATATTAGAGGAATGTCCAAGTATGGATGGATTAGAATTGGCAAGCACTGTAAGCACAAACCAGGCGTATGAGCTTGGTAATATGCAAGCAGCAAAAAAAGTTGCTGTTTTAGATTTTGGAATTAAACAAAATATATTGAATTGCTTGGTAGAAAGAGACGTTCACGTTAAAGTTTTTCCTGCAAAAACAAGTTTTAGCGAATTAAAAGCGTTTAATCCTACTGGCTATTTTATTTCAAATGGTCCAGGAGATCCATCATCAATGCCTTATGCAGTTGAAACTATTAAAGAAATTTTAAAAGAAGATAAAGCTGTTTTTGGTATTTGTTTGGGTCATCAATTATTAGCTTTAGCTCACAATATTCCAACATTTAAAATGCATCATGGGCATAGAGGATTAAATCATCCAGTAAAAAATATCATTACAGGAAGATGCGAAATAACCACCCAAAATCATGGTTTTGGGGTTTTACCAGAAGCCGTACAAAATAGTGAGGTTGTAGAAATTACACATGTCAACTTAAATGACAATAGTATTGAAGGCATTCGTATAAAAGGAAAAAAAGCATTTAGCGTTCAATATCACCCAGAAGCAACACCTGGCCCACATGATAGTAGATATTTATTTGATGACTTTGTTGCACTTCTTAATTAAAATTAAAAGAAATGCACCTACACATTGTAAATGGTCCTAACTTAAATTTGTTGGGTAAACGAGAGGTTGATATTTATGGGAAAGAAAGTTTTGAAGATTATTTAAAGCAATTACAACAAAAATTTCCATCAATAAAGTTTACCTACTTTCAAAGCAATGTTGAAGGTGAAATAATTACCAGTATTCAAGATTTTGGATTTATTTGTGATGGAATAATTATCAATCCAGCTGGATATTCTCATACTTCAGTTTCCATTGCAGATGCTATTGCTGCTGTTCCTTGTAAAACTATTGAGGTTCATATCTCAAATATTCATGCAAGAGAGGAGTTTCGTAAGCATAGTTTTGTGTCAAGCAAAGCAAAAGGTGTAATATGTGGTTTAGGATTGTTTGGATATGAAGCTGCAGTACTTTCTTTTTTGGATTTTAAATAATAGATTTTTATAATAAAATATAAAGAAGTCGGAATATTATCATTCCGACTTCTTATTTTAATCGAATACTACTTTAAATATTTTGCAATTTCTTCGCTGTCTGGAGTTACTTTACTTGGGAAATAAGCTAAAAGCTGTCCGTTTTCATCTATTAAAAATTTATTGAAATTCCATTGTATAGTTGCATCTAAAACACCATTTTGTGATTTACTGCAAAGCCATTTGTAAATGTTGTTTTGATTGTCGCCTTTTACATCAACTTTAGTGGTTAAAGGAAAAGTTACTCCAAATCTTGCAGTGCAGAATTGTTTAATTTCTGCTTCTGTACCACTTTCTTGAGATCCAAATTGGTTGCAGGGAAAACCAACAACTACTAATTTATTTATATTATCGGTGTATAATTTTTGCAAAGCTGCATATTGTTTTGTGTACCCACAAGCCGATGCAGTGTTTACAATTAATATTTTTTTGCCTTTGAATTTATTAAAATCTATAGTTTTCCCTTCGATACTTTTAATAGAAAACTGATGAATTCCTGTTTTTTTGTTTATGCTAGTAAAAGCAAATAATCCAACCAATGCTACAATTGAAAGTAGATATTTCATGTTTTTTAATTTATAATATTATAACAAATGTATTTGATGTTTGTTCTTTAAAACAAATCATAACTTTACATTTGTGCCATGCAATTTAGTTTTATTTACAACAAAGCAAAGGTAATTCAAGCTTTACGATATCATTTTATTTCAAGAAAAGAAATAAAGTTATTAATGATTGTGGTTAATGTATTTGCAGTAGTGTCGGCTATTTTATTTTATTTACATAAAGTACGTCCAGAGCCATTTTTATTAAGTGCTGTGTTGTGGCTAGTGATGCTGTTAAGTATTTGGTATGTATTGCCATATAGTATTTATAAAAAATCTGAAACATTTAAGCAAGGGTTTAGTGTAAAGTTTACTGATGATTATTTACACATTCAAAATGCCAAGGGTGAAGTAAATTGGGCTTGGAGTAAGTTTACACATTTGGTAGAAAGTCCCAATTTTTTTCATTTATATCTTAGTGATAAAGCTTTTTTTTTAATACCAAAAGATGATATTGAGCATGATGATATGCAAGAATTAAGAGCTATGATGAAGGTGCTTATCCCTGTGCACAAGTAAGCCAATTGTAAAACACTATTTCTTTTTCTTTAAATCGAGGATACTAAAATTACTTTCATCCTTTGCAATGGTATTTTCTAGGATGCCTAAGCCTTCAATTTCCATGGTTACAACATCACCTTCCTGTAGCCATTGCTCCATATAATTAGGGTCGTTCAATTTGCCAGTTCCATTTAATTCTAAAAAACAACCTGTGCCAACGGTTCCACTACCTATAACATCACCTGCATGTAAGGTTACGCCATAGCTAGCTCGTTCAATAATTTCAGCAAATGTCCAATCCATATCTGCAACATTGCCTCTACTTACTTCAATGCCATTTACTTTACAAGTCATTGTTAAGTTCCAAGCTTTTCCTTCATGGTTTTCTTTACATGGCACAACGGTATTTTCTAATTCGTCGAGTGTTACAAGCATTGGACCAATAACAGTAGAAAAGTCTTTTCCTTTGGCAGGCCCTAAGTTTAGCAACATTTCTTCCATTTGTAAAGTTCTAGCACTCATGTCGTTCATTATCATCAAACCACCAATATAGCTATCGGCTTCTGATGCTTTAATATTTCTTCCATTTTTACAAATTACAATGGCTGCTTCTAGTTCAAAATCTAATTTTTTAAAATGGTCGGGCATACAAGTTATTTTTCCAGGCCCTTGAATGCTATTGTGATTTGTAAAGTAAAAAATGGGATATTGATCAAACTCTTCAATCATTGGCACACCTCTATTTCTTCTTGCAGCGGCAACATGTTGTCTAAAAGCATAACCATCTCTACAACTTGTTGGAAATGGAACTGGAGCTAAAATGGTAGCTTCTGTAAAAGATATTGGTTTCTTTGTAGTTACATTGCCAGCTTTAATTTCTTCATTTACATGAAAAGCGATGGGATAGGTTTCTTCCCAAAATTGCAAAAACATATTCATGCTATTGGGCAATTCTGGATGGCATTCATCACAATTGTATAAAAAATCTTGGTGTAAAAAGGCTAATTGGTCTTGACCATTTACAAGGTAACTTACTAATTTCATAAAGCAAAGTTGAAACAAAAAAGATGAACCAAAGTTCATCTCTCGATTAAGTAATTTGTGAATTTATTTTATAAACTTTCTAGTTTTTTAACTACACCAACCGTTTTTGCTAGAATTTGCACATCAAGCTTCACCGAATAATTGTTGATATAATACAAATCGTATTCAAGTTTTTCTAAATTTTCATTTGGTGTTGCTAAAGGCTTGTTTACTTGAGCCCATCCTGTAATTCCTGGACGAACCATGTGTCGTAAATTATAAGAATCGTTAATTTTATTAAATTGTTCTACAATTTCCACACGTTCTGGCCTTGGGCCAATAAGACTCATATCACCTTTTAGAACATTTATCAATTGGGGCAATTCGTCTATTTTAGTTTTTCTTAAAAAAGCTCCAGCTTTTGTAATTCTTGCATCATTTTTTACAGTATGATCTAAGTAACCATCTTTTGAATGTACCATAGTTCTTAGTTTGAACATAGTAAAGGATTTGCCATTAAGGCCAACACGTTGTTGCTTAAATAGGGCAGGTCCTTTAGATGTAATAATCATCACCAATGCTCCAATAAAAATTATGGGAATTGCAAATGGTAATAAAATTAAACTAATGAAAATATCAAATATTCGTTTAGATGCAAAAGTTTTATTCTTCAATTGATGTTCAATATTAATATCAAAAGTTGGTGTAAGCATATTAGCTTTTTCTTTTTCTTAAGTTACAAATGTTTAATTAGTGTTATTAGTTAATAACTCTAGTTTATTTTTCGTAATAGGTTGACCTACTTGAAGATTAGGTATGATGCAAATATGCTGCTTTTTATGATAAAAAAAATTATTTTGTTATCCACAAGTAAAAATTTGAAAATTCCTTACGCCAAGCTTTTTCATTGTGTTCAGCAATAGGGTTTACTACACGTAAGACTTTATAGTTTTGTTTTTGCTCAATTATGTCAGCAATTTTATTCATATCACTTACCATGGTATTACTTTCTTTTCCTCCAGCATAAAAAAACATTTTTATGGGCAATGGGTTGTTGAAGTTTAGGGCATCCTTTGCTGTTAAAGGATTAATCCAAAAAGAAGGTGAAAAAATCCCAGCTCCTCCAAAAGTATTTGGATGTTTTAAAATAGCATAAAAACTGATTAAACCTCCTAAGCTGCTTCCTGCAATATAAGTATTTGGTTGATCTTTTTTGGTTCTGTATTTGTTGTCAATAAATGGTTTTAAATGGTTTGTAAGAAACTCTAGGTACAACTTACCTTCTCCATCTTTTACATTTTTTTTATCAGTAAAATCATAAGGATTATATTCTGATATTCGCCTATCTGATCCATGATCTATACCCACAACTATGCATTCTTTGCCACTTATTTTTTGAAGGCTATCAAGGCATTCGTCCACTCCCCATTCCCCAAAAGGTGCAGTTTGTTCGTTAAATAAGTTTTGACCATCGTGCATATATAAAACTGGATATGTTTTGCTTGAAGAAGCATATGATTTTGGTAAATACACCCAAATTCTTCGAGTACGATTTAAATTGGGCATGCCGAATGCTGTATCAATGATTTTTACTTGAGGAGAAGCGGTGTATGGCTTTGCTTTTTTGGGATAATTATCTTTCCAGCCTAAAACATCACAATTTATTACTTCATCGCCAATTACTTCAATTTTTCTATCAGTAATATCAAGCCCATCTGCAGTGCATTCTACTTTTTCCCAACTGCCTCTTGTAAGCTTAAAAACGTATGTTCCCGCTGAAATATCTTTTAAAACTATTGCTTTTCGTCCACCAGCAAAAGGTTTTAGTTTATAGTTTTCATCTTTAGGGTTCCAATTGTTGAAATTGCCTGCTACGTAAATATCATCTTCTTGTTTGGTTGCAATTGTAGTTACAACAATTCTTACATTAAATTGTGCATTTAAAGCCGTTTTACTAGTAAATAGAATGCTAAAAAAAATAAATAAGTATTTCATAGAACAAATGTACTATTTGTAAAAAAACAAAAGCCTCGAAAATCGAGGCTTTTGTAAATATTATTTTGTTAAATATTATTCTCCTACTTTAAATTCTACTCTTCTATTTAATGCTTTACCTTCTTTAGTTGCATTATCGCCTGCAGGTTTAGTATCGCCAAGACCTACATTGCTTAAACGACTAGCATCAACACCTTTTTTAACTAAATAAGCTTGTACAGCAGCAGCTCTACGCTCAGATAATTTTTGATTGTTTTCTGCTTTTCCAGTATTATCTGTGTGTCCTTCAATAGCAACTTTTTTAATTTCAGCATGCTCATTTAAAATGGTAGCTAATTTATTTAATTCTGCAATTGCAGCTTTAGTTAATGTAGCATTTCCAGTGTTAAATTGAATATTGTTTGCTTGGAAATTGTATTGTTCTTTTAAATCAGGACAACCGTTATTGCTTGCAACACCTGGTGTGTTAGGACATTTGTCTTCTTCATCATTGATACCATCTTTGTCAGAATCAGGTATAGGGCAACCTTGATAACGAGCTACACCAGCAACTGAAGGACATTTGTCTTCTTCATCGTTAATGCCATCTCCATCAGTATCAGGAATTGGACAACCATTGTATTTTGCAGTTCCTTTTTTACTAGGGCATTTGTCATCTTCGTCATTAATACCATCACCATCAGTATCAGGTACTGGACAACCATTGTATTTTGCAGTTCCTTTTACTTTAGGACATTTGTCGTTATCGTCATTAATACCATCACCATCAGTATCTGGTACAGGGCAACCATCGTATTTAACAGTTCCTTTTACAGTAGGGCATTTGTCTTTGCTATCCATAATACCATCACTATCAGTATCAACTTCAACAGGAGTTGGAGCTAAAACTGGAGCTGGTTTGTCTTTAATGCTAGATACAAACCCTAAACCATAGTTGTAGCTTTCAGTTGATAAATCGGTAACTGTAGTTTGACTTACAGCTGTTAAATTTAAAAATGTACCACTTCCTAAGTTGAATTGTAAACCTACACCAATTGGCATATAAGCTGCAAAGTATGAACCTTCGTACATACTAGCACCTACACCTACAGTTGCATAAGGCACTAAAAAGTATTTATCACTTAACAATTTGATGTTTAAATTAGCATCTAAAGTAAGTAAAAAACCATCTTTATTAGGTGCTGTAACTGTATTTGGTTTAAAAGGGTAACGACCAAAGCTACCACCTAAACCTGCTGCAAAATCTACATTTTCGCTTAAACCAGTAAGATAGTTAACAGACAAGCCAGGAATCATGTTCCCTAATTTTGTCCATTTGTCATCTCTTAATACAGCAGAAATGCTAGTATTGCTTATAGCTGCAGGAGTTGGATAGTCTTTCATAAAAAAACTAATACCTAAAGAAGGTTGTTTTTTATAACTCACTGGAGGGGTTTGAGCAAATACAAGAGTTGAAGTAAATAAAACACTAAAAATCAAACAGATTTTCTTCATAATCATTTTTTTTAATATTGGCAAAAATAAGTGACGAACATTTAAAATAACAAATTAAATTTAATATTCTTTAACAAATATTTAGTTATGTTGTTACTTGAGATAGTTTTGAGTGTAAAGTATTTTGGTTTTCTTAATTTTAATTGTTGCTAGGCTTTGATACAACTTCAACTTTTACTTTTGTTAATCCTCTTGCAATAAAATCTAAGTTTCTGGCAGCTATTAAGCTAAGATCAACGATTCTACCTTTTTTATCCATTCGTGGGTGCATTCTATCATTTACCCTAACTACAACAGATTTACCATTGTTAATATTGGTTACTTTTAGCCAAGTATTCAGCTTAAATCTATTACTGGCACATGTAAATTTATTGTGCTTAAAAACTTCTTGGGTTGACGTAGGTGTTCCTTCTAAATTTTTACTATAAAAACTAGCTATACCATAATAGTATTTAGGTTTAACAGTACTATCTAACAAAATTTTGCTAGTAGAATCGTTTTTGTTAAACATACTATCAAGAGCAACAATAGTATCTTTTTTAGGTAAAATGGTATCTTGAAAATTTGAAGATTCTTTTTTATAATTACCTACCTCATTAATTGTAGTAAAAGCTAACAAAGCGATTACACTGCTTAAAAACAATATTTTTTTCATCTGTTATATTTTTTTGTGATATCAGATGGAAGTATTAAAAATCTGTGTACAAATACTTCACTAAAACTGCTGCACATTTCACAATAATCGTGCTAGAAGTTAATGTTACAATTTGATAAAAGTAACCCTTAGCAAAGCTTTAGAAATTGTTAAAAAAGTATTTTCTGCTCCTAAGTAATTGATTATTATTTGATTATGTATTTTGTTTAATACTTTTTAAAATCAATTTATTTGATAAAAAAAAGATAATTGGAGCAAAAATAAATGCAAATACCACATCTATACTATAGTGTACGTGCTGAAAAAGTACCATAATTCCTATTGAAAATGTAGCAAATAGGCTTATGTTTTTTTGCCATTTTTTTTCAAGATGGAAGTAAATTAGAAATTGGGTTGCCGTATGCCCACTATAAAATAAATCTTTAGTTAAAAATTTGCCACCATAAAATGTATTGCTAATTGGGTCGATTAGTGGAACTAAATTGTGGGGAGCATTTAAAGGAAAGGCAGAAATGGTTAACATTCGGCTTAAACTCAAAAAAATAAAACTCCACAAAAAGCCAATAAATATTGTTGGACTTTTTATAGCTTCAACTATTAAAATAACAGATGTACCCCAAATTATTACAAAAATTGGGATGGATAAGTTGATAGCAGGTATAGCATTTAAAACAAAATCATTGAGCTGTTTTCCGTTTCTAGCTTCAATTAAATTAAAAAAGTATGGAAAACTAAAGAGTATGATTATGAATAAAATAATACCCATTCCCAAAAAAAGTTTAAAACTTTTTATTCTAAAGCTTCTTTGCCAAGTTGATTGTAAGCGTTTAAAATTTAATATCATAGGCAGCAAAAATAAAGAATTGCCCCTCAAATAAAGGAGGTGTTAGGTTTTATTAGTGATTGATTAGTAAAAAGTTATATTTTTACAAAGTTTAACACAACATTCAGAATGCCTCCTAATATTTTGTTGTTGTAGCCTGTTACCCATGCTAACAAAAATTAATTAATCGAAGGGAACTTCGTTAAAGGATAGTCGCATGTACAAAAGTTTACTTTTTTTATTGCTTTTTGTTGGTATTAACAAGCATTTGCGTAGTAATACTAATAACGAAAAACTTATACCAAATATTGTATCAGCTCCTTGCAATCCTATAATTTCATTAGGTACAATTCCAAGTGGGCCTTTCTGTGCAGGAAACAGTTTCTCTGTTCCTTACACTTTTACAGATTGTGTTGATGCTGGTAATGTTTTTACAGTTCAATTAAGCAACCCAATTGGATTATTTACAAGCCCAGTTAATATTGGAAGCATTAGTTCTGTAGCTGCAGGAAGCATTTCAGTAACCATACCAATAAACACTGTTTTTGGAAATGGCTATAGGATAAGAATTGTAAGTTCAGCTCCAAATGCTATTAGTGCAGATAATGGTTTTAATTTAACCATTAATCCTTCGCCTATTGCCAATTTTAATATAGTTAATTCTGCACAATGTGTAAATGGAAATAATTTTCAGTTTCAAAATACTTCTACAGGTACCATTGCTAGTAATGCATGGAGTTTTGGTGATGGAACAACTAGTTTGGGTTCAAACCCTTCAAAAGTGTATGGAAATGCTGGAGTTTATAATGTAAAACTTATTGTTACTGGTAATAATGGATGTAGAGATAGTATGGTAAAGCAAACCACAGTTTATCCTAAGCCAAATGTTGCATTTACAGTAGCACAGCCATGTATAAATTCTTCTATTATTCAAGCTAATAATACAACAATAGCTAGTGGAACTGTAAACTATTTTTGGGATTTTGGCGATTTAACTACTTCTAGTTTAAATTTACCATTAAAATCTTATGGTACAGTTGGAAACCAAACAATTAAGTTAGTTGCTACTAGTAATAATGGATGTAAAGATAGCCTTACCCAAAACGTAAACATAGCCTTAAAACCAACAGCATCATTTACAATAAATAATGCTAGCCAATGTGTAAATGGAAACAATTTTAATTTTACAAATACATCAACAGGGGCTTTTTCAAATCAAATTTGGAATTTAGGAAACGGCGTTACAAGCAATAATTTTAGCATTTCTAGTTTTAATTATGCTTCAAATGGTGTTTATCCAGTTAAACTTTTGCTTATTGGAAGTAGTGGTTGTAACGATAGTGTTACTCAAAATGTAACAGTATCGCCAGTGCCAAATTTTTCTATAAACAATGCATCACAGTGTTTAACAGGTAATCAGTTTATTTTTACAAATACATCTATAGGAACTTTAGCTTCAAGTAGTTGGAGTTTTGGTGATGGAAATACTGCTAGTACAACCAATGCAGGAAATATTTATAACGCAATAGGAACTTATACTGTAAAATTGAAGGTTACTGAAGTTGGAGGATGCACAGATAGTATTACTAAAACAGTTCAAGTAATTGAAAAACCTAGTGTAGGCTTTAGTGTTTCAACACCAAATTTTTGTACAGGTACTAATTTGCAGTTTAATAATACTTCATCTGTTGGTATTGGAACGTTAAGTTATTTATGGAGCTTTGGTGATGGCAATACCTCAACACAAGCTAATCCTTTAAAATCTTTTTCAACCGCCGGAACTTATCAAGTAAAACTAGTTGTAACAAATAATAATGGTTGCAAAGATAGTCTTATACAAAATGTAACTATCCTAGCAAAACCAGTAGCTGCGTTCACAGTAAATAGTACAGTTCAATGTATTGTTGGTAATCAGTTTAATTTTACTAATAACAGCACTGGGGTAATCAGTAATTACACTTGGAATTTTGGTGATGGAAACACTAGTAATGTTTCAAACCCAAGTAAAAGTTATGCCTCAAGTAATAACTATAACGTAAAGCTTTTTGCTAATGGAACTAATGGTTGTGTAGATAGTGCCATGCAAACTGTATCAGTAAATCCTAAGCCAAATGTTGCATTTAGTTTTTCTAATACTTGTTTAAATACACCAATTGGATTAATTAACAACTCAAGCATTTCTAATGGAACCATAAGTTATTTGTGGAGTTTTGGAGATGGTACATTTTCTAACGATTTAAATCCATTAAAATCTTACAACACTCCTGGAAACTATACTATAAAATTAGTTGCAACAAGCAATAGTGGTTGTAAAGACAGTTTATCTCAAACTATCAGCATTTTACCAAAACCTGTTCCAGCTTTTAGCATCAACAGTGGTGCACAATGTTTGCAAGGAAATAATTTTGTATTTACAAACAACTCAACAAGCTCAGTTTCTCAAATTTGGAGTTTTGGAGATGGAAATATTTCAACCAATTTAAATGCAACTCATAGTTACACTAGTGCTGGAGTTTATATTGTAAAGTTAGTAGTTACTAGTGCTAATGGTTGCAAAGACAGTATTTCGCAAAGTGTTACTATTGATCAAAAACCAACTCCTTCATTTTTAATTAATAACCCTACTCAATGTTTAACAGGAAATAGTTTTGTTTTTACAGATAATTCAGCTGGTTTAGTTGCTTCATATGCATGGAGTTTTGGTGATGGAAGTACTTCGAGCTTACAAAGCCCAACACATAGCTATGCTTCTACTGGAACATTCCCTGTAAAACTTGTAGTAAGTACAGCACTTGGTTGTAAAGACAGTATTATTCAAAACATTCAAATTGTAGCTAAACCATCTGCAGCATTTGTTGTAAATAATAATAACCAATGTGTTGTTGGTAATAGTTTCAGTTTTACAAACAATAGTACTGCAGCATCATCTTATGAATGGCAGTTTGGAGATGGTGGTATAAGTAATACAAATAATGCCATATATACATATAGTTTGGCAGGAACTTATACAGTAAAACTTATAGCAATAAGTTCTACTGGTTGTAAAGACAGTGTTACAAATACTGTAAACGTATTGATAAAGCCATTGGCAGCATTTACTGTAAATAATATTACACAATGTTTAAGTAGCAATAGTTTTGTATTAAATAACACATCAACTTCAATTACTAATGGTTATTTATGGAAGTTTAGTGATGGAACTACTTCTACTCAAACTAATCCAATTAAAACATTTAGTAGCGTTGGGGCATATACAATTAAGCTAATTGTTACCAGCGATAATGGTTGTAAAGACAGCGTTACACAAAATGTTTCGGTGATTGCTAATCCTAATCCAAATTTTAGTGTAAATAACACTACTCAATGTGCTGGAAGTAATTTTATTTTCACCAACACAAGTGGAGCTTCTTCAACTTATTCTTGGAGTTTTGGCGAAGGCACTACTTCAGCTTCAACAAATCCTAGTTTTGTTTATTCAATTGGCGGTACTTATACTGTAAAATTAGTATCAACTCATAGCAATGGCTGTAAGGATAGTATATCTCAAGTAGTGAATGTATTGGCAAGGCCTAGTGCAATTTTTGGGGTAAATAGTTTATCACAATGTTTAAATGGAAATAATTTTATTACTACTAATTTAAGTACAGGAAGCATTGCATCGTATAATTGGAGTTTTGGAGATGGTACAACTTCAACGCTAACAAATCCTACAAATATTTATTCTAGTGTAGGAAACTATTTAATTAAATTAGTAGCTACAGGAACTAATGGTTGTAAGGATAGTTTACAACAATCCATAAGTGTTGTAAGTAAGCCTAATGTTGCTTTTACTGTAAATAATGCAGTACAATGTATAACAAATAACAGTTTTTTATTTAACAATACCACCACAGGTGCAACTAGTTATAGTTGGATTTTTGGAGATGGTGGAGTAAGTACTTTATTGAATCCTACAAAAGTTTATTCTACTCCAAATGCCTATACTGTAAAACTAATAGCTACTGGAAATAATGGTTGTAAAGATAGTTTAACACAAAATATTTCAGTAATTGCAAAACCAATACCATCTTTTACTATAAATAATGCAGCACAATGTGTAAACGAAAATAATTTTACATTCAATAATACATCTGTTGGAGGAAATGTTTATAACTGGAGCTTTGGAGATGGTACAACTTCTACATTAAGTAATCCAACTAAAGTTTATACAGTTGCAAATACGTATAATGTAACACTAAGGGTTTCTAATGCTGCTGGATGTATTGACAGTATTACTACAATAGTTACGGTGCACCCCAAACCAAACATTGCATTTACTGTAAATGGTGGAACTGCATGCTTAACTAATCCATCAGTTTCATTTATTAATAATTCAACTGGAGCAACAAATTATACTTGGTATTTTGGAGATGGAAGTAGCCAAATTGCAACTAATCCAACAAAAGTTTATCCTGCTGTTGGCACATATAATGTGAAATTAGTTGGAGTTAGTAATTTTTCTTGTAAAGACAGTATTACACAACCAATAACCATTGGTGTAAAACCACAAGCTAGTTTTGCATTAAATGCTACAACTGCTTGCTTGGGTTCAAGTTTTGTATTTACGAACACTTCAACAGGAGCTATTGCTTCAGAATTTTGGGATTTTGGTGATGGAACAGTTTCATCAACTCCAAATCCAATAAAAGCATACAATGCTGTAGGAACTTATGTAGTAAAATTAATTATAACTGGTGTAAATGGTTGTAAGGATTCTTTAACACAAAACTTAAATGTAATTGTTAAACCTACAGTGAGTTTTACAATTAATGGTGGTGGAAGTTGCTTAAGTACAACTAATATTTCACTAACCAATACAAGTACTAATGCTAGTAGTTATTTGTGGAGTTTTGGAGATGGAAATACATCAACTTTAACCAATCCAAATCATACTTATGCAACACAAGGAACTTATACAATAAAATTAGTTGCTACAAATGCTAATGGATGTAAAGATAGTATAAGCCAAAATGTAAGTATAGCAACCAAACCAGTAGCAGCCTATACCCTAAATACAACAACACAATGTGCAGGAGGAAATAACTTTATATTCACTAATACAAGTACAGGAAATATTGCAACTTATCTTTGGGATTTTGGCGATGGTATTTTTTCAAACTTAACTAATCCATCAAAAGCTTATGCAGTTGCAGGAAATTATACAGTAAAATTAATAGTTACAGGAGTTAATGGTTGTAAAGATAGTGTTACTCAAAATGTTGTAGTAACTACAAAACCATTACCAAACTTTTCAATTGTGGGTGGAGGTAATTGTTCAAATAGTTTAGCAATTGCATTAACCAATACAAGCACTAATGCAAGTAGTTATGTTTGGAGTTTTGGAGATGGAAATACATCAACTTTAACCAATCCAAATCATACTTATGCAACACAAGGAACTTATACAATAAAATTAATTGCAACAAATGCTAATGGATGTAAAGATAGTATAAGTCAAAATGTAAGTATAGCAACCAAACCAGTTGCAGCCTACACCTTAAATACAACAACACAATGTGCTGGAGGTAGCAATTTTGTGTTTACCAATACAAGTACAGGAAGTATTGCAAGTTATTATTGGGATTTTGGAGATGGCATTTTTTCAACCTTAACAAGCCCTTCAAAAGCCTATGCAGTTGCTGGAAACTATGCAGTTAAATTAATAGTTACAGGAGTTAATGGTTGTAAAGATAGTGTTACACAAAATGTTGTTGTAACTACAAAACCAGTTCCAAACTTTACAATTGTAGGTGGAGGTAATTGTTCAAATAGTTTAGCAATTTCATTAACCAATACAAGCACTAATGCAAGTAGTTATGTTTGGAGTTTTGGAGATGG
>JBMLOQ010000001.1:0-47545 GCA_049242885.1 Chitinophagaceae bacterium | reverse complement strand
GCTGCAATTCTTGGTAAACGTGCAATCAAATCCATTGCATCGTCGTAAGTAGCATTCCAATAATCTTTTTTATTAATACCTTTTGCATATTCTTTTGCAAAATTACTTTCTGTTTGTAAAGCCATTACACCAGTAACAAACATGGTCATTGGGTGTGTGCTTAATGGTAAAGCATCTATTGTATGAAATACATGTGTAGGTACATGGCTTCTTCTTTGCCAAACGCTTGTTACGTGCTGTACTTGCTCATTAGTTGGTAATTCTCCCAAAAGCATTAGTAAAAACAATCCCTCTGGTAATGGTTCACTACCACCTTCAGCTTTTGGTAATTTTTCTTGCAATTCAGGTATGCTGTAGCCTCTAAATCTTATACCTTCTTGGGCATCAAGCAAACTGGTTTCTGTAACCAAACCTGTAATTCCTCTCATGCCTTGGTAAATTTGGGCTAAGGTAACTTCCCCAATTTTTTTGGTTCCGTGCTCTTTTATTATTTCTTTAATTTCGGCACTAGCTGCATTGGCTTTTTCTATAAATTGCTCTTTAATTATACCCATATGGCTTAAATTTTTTTATATAACAAATAATTGTAGCAATCGGTTGTGAATGATTTGTTATTTTTTATGTATGATTTTATTTATGAAAAAAGATTTTTTTTATGATAATAAACAAAATAGCAGCAATAAACATGAATAAAGAAATTTTATTGATGCTGTGCATACTTCTTAAGAAGCTGCTATTGGGAGCATTAGGGTCTTTTTTTTTGAGATATAGATATTCGGCTATTTGACTAAAAAATCCCATTTTATAATTTTTTGCAAATGTAGAACCATTAATGATAAACAAGCAAATAACATTAGTTTTTATTAAGCAAAAATTAAGGCTTAGGCATTCTTGTAATGCTACATGATACTTTTCTGCACGCTATGGTATTATATTTGCCTAAAAAATTTATCTATGAGTTTAGAAGTACAAATAATGGACAAAATGAAGGAAGCCATGAAATCAAAAGATGAAGCTACCTTGCGTGGATTAAGAGCAATAAAAGCAGAAATTATAAAAGCAAAAACCGAACCTGGAGCAAATGGTGTAGTTACTCCTGAAGGTGAAATAAAATTATTACAACGTATTGTAAAGCAAAGAAGAGATAGTTTGGAAATTTTTACTACACAAAACCGTGAAGATTTAGCTCAAAAAGAGAGAGAAGAGATTGCTGTAATTGAGCAGTTTTTACCAAAACAAATGAGTTCAGATGAGCTGAAAACTGCTTTGCAAGCAATTATTGCAAAAGTGGGTGCTAGTACTCCTGCAGATATGGGAAAAGTTATGGGTGTTGCTACAAAAGAGTTAGCTGGCAAAACTGATGGCAAAGCTATTAGTGCTATGGTTAAAGAAATTTTAGGATAAAATTATAATTTATAAAAAAGGCTAGTTTAAGTTTTTATTTTATATGTTTATTGACACTTTGCTTCTAATAGTGCTTGTAACTGCCGTATTTAAAGGTTATACTAAAGGTTTAATTGTAGCAGTTTTTTCATTTATTGCCATTTTTATTGGCTTAGCAGCTGCCTTAAAACTTAGTGCAACTGTTGCAAGTTGGCTACAAGAGAATACAGGCATTGGTACAAACTGGTTACCATTTATTTCTTTTGCAGTTACGATGGTTGGTGTAGTTTTTTTAGTACGTTTTTTAGCAAGTATGTTACAAAAAAGTATTGAATTTGCTATGATGGGTTGGATAAACAAGTTGGCAGGTATTACTTTATATGTAGTATTGTATGTAAGTATTTTAAGTATTGTGTTGTTTTATTTGGTTAAAATGAATTTAATAACTCAAACTCAGGTACAGGCATCGGTTACTTATACTTATTTTAAAAATTGGGGGCATGTTGCAATTGATGTTTTTGGCGTTTTGCTTCCTTTTTTAAAATCTGTTTTTGGCACATTAGAAAACTTTTTTCAAACTAAAACTGTAGCATTTATTTAATGCCAAATAGTAATAAAATATATTTTTTGTCAGACTTTCATTTGGGTGCTCCAAATGCACAAGCTAGTTTGGTTAGAGAAAAGAAAATTGTAGCATTTTTAGATTCTATTAAACATCAAGCTTCTACAATTTTTTTGGTAGGAGATATGTTTGATTTTTGGTTTGAGTATAAAAATGTAATACCTAAAGGTTATGCTAGGATTTTGGGAAAACTGGCAGAACTTAGTGATTTGGGGGTTGAACTTCATTTTTTTGTTGGCAATCACGATATGTGGATGTCTGGCTACTTTGAACAAGAGTTTAATATGCCCGTTTATCATCAACCAAAGCAGTTTATTTTAAATAATCATAGTTTTTTTATTGGTCATGGAGATGGGCTAGGCCCACATGATAATGGTTATAAGTTCTTAAAAAAGATTTTTAGAAACAAGGTTTGTCAATTTCTCTTTGGCTTTTTACATCCATACATTGGTATAAATGTTGCAAATTACTTCAGTAGAAAAAGTAGGCAAAAAACTGGTTCTAGCGATGCTATATTTTTAGGAGATGATAAAGAATGGTTGGTTCAATATTGTAAAAGGAAATTGGAAACTCAACATTTCGATTATTTTATTTTTGGTCATAGGCATTTACCATTAGATATAAAATTGAACGATAAATCAACTTATATAAACTTGGGCGATTGGATTACAAACTTTACTTATGCTGTTTACGATGGTAAGCAGGTTGAATTAAAAAAATGGGAAGAATAGTTACAATTATATTATTTTCTTTTTGTTTGTTTTTCGAAAGTAAATCTCAAAAAGCAGATAGTAATTTTATTGCCAAAAATGTAGATAATGTTGCAGTTGACAATTTAGGAAATTTGTATATCATTTCTACCGAAGGACAAATTAAAAAACTTAATAGCAAGGGCGACTCAATAGGTTTATTCAATAATATAAGGCAACTTGGAACTATAGAATCTATTGATGTTACTAATCCATTAAAAGTTTTAGTTTTTTATAAAAATTTCTCAACAGTATTGGTGCTTGATAGGTTTATGAATGTAAAAGCTACCATTGATTTAAGAAGACAAAACATTTTGCAAGCTTCAACAATTGCTTTATCCTTTGATAATTTGATTTGGGTATATGATGAGGTTGAAAGCAAAGTAAAAAAGATGGACGAAAACGGTAATATAAGTTTTGAAAGCACCGATTTACGAATGGTTTTCGATACTATAAAACCAATTGAAAAAATTATAGATAATGATGGAAAACTGTATTTATATAATCAAACCCAGGGCTTATTGCAATTTGATTATTATGGTGCATTTAAAAAGAAATTTTCTTTTCTACATTATTCTGAAATTTTTGTTAATAATAATGTTTGTTATGGTTTCAAAGATTCTGTAATTGAAATTAGTAATTTGCAATTGCTTACATCGTTATCAAAAAAATATCCTTTAATTCATCAATCTAGCAAAACCTTTTTACAAGGCAATAAAATTTATTTTATTAAAAGCAAAGAGTTGTTTTCAACTACATTTTAAATAATGAAATCGTTTTTACAATATCAATTTTTAAGTAATAGTATCCAATCTTATCTCATTGTATTAGCAGTTATTTTTTTGGTTTTTCTATTTAAAAAATATTTATCACGGTACTTGGCTGTAATAATTTTTAAATGTTTGCAGCGAACGTCAATATCTCTAAAAAAAGAAAAATTTGTAGCTTTAGTAGTAAAGCCAATCGAGTTTTTTTTGTTGGTTATGGTAAGCTACATTGCTTTCGATAATTTGCATTATCCAAAGTATTTATCGTTTCAAATATTTAACTTTAAGGCTCAGCAAGTATTAGAATGCTTAGTAAATACAACATTAGTTGTCATTTTTATTTGGATGTGTTTGAGAATTATTGATTTTATAGCCATACTGCTCGAAGAAAAAGCTAATCATACCAAAGACAATACAGATAATCAATTAGTAATCTTTTTTAAAGATTTTTTTAAAGCAATTTTGGTAATAATAGGTGTATTACTGATTTTAAAATTTGGATTTAGTAGAGATGTAACTAGCTTGCTTACAGGTTTAAGTATTGTGGGTGCTGCAATAGCGTTGGCTACAAGGGAAAGTTTGGAAAATTTAATTGCATCTTTTATCATTTTTTTTGATAAACCTTTTACTATTGGCGATGTAGTTAAGGTACAATCATTTACAGGTACAGTAGAGAAAATTGGCTTAAGAAGTACAAGGCTAAGAACAGAATCTAAAACTTACGTTAGTGTGCCCAATAAGCAAATGGTTGACAGTATAATTGACAACCTAAGTTTAAGAACTTTGCGTAAAGGAGAGCTTAAGTTGGATTTTGCCATTAATACCTCTGTACAAAACTTGCAATTGTATCAACAACAGTTAAATAGCTTTTTAGCCAGCCAAATCAAAATAATTAAATATGAAATTTTGTTGATGGATACTGGAAAAGATGCTCATCATATACAAGTAGATTACTTTACAGACATAGAAACTAGTATTGATGAATTTAATTTAGTTAAACAAACTATCAATTATAAAGCTATTAGTGTAGCTGAGGATTTGAATCTTCAGTTTTATACTACAACATAGTATGCAAAAAACAATTCACATAATTGGTGCAGGAACAGTAGGGATGGCTTGTGCAATACAAGCTGCAAAAAGAAATGTGAAAGTAATAGTTTACGAAAAAGCTGCTGAGGTTGGAGGAACATTGCATATTACAGCTGGGCATTTAAGTGCAGCAAACACAAACTATCAGCAATCAAAGAATATTACAGATTCTGTAGAGCTGCATTACCAAGATATAGTAAGGATTTCTAGAAATACAATGGACGAAACTATTGCAAAAAAAGCAGTGGAGTTGGCACCCATTACCTTAAATTGGTTAGAAACTTTGGGTTATCCTTTTCACGAAAAAACGCCAATGATAATTCATGGCCACGAGCCTTACAGTGTTGCACGAACCTATTTTGGTGTTAATGATGTTACACCAGCAATTGATAAACCTGGAAAAACAATTTTAAATCTATTATTACCATATTTTAATGAGTTGGTTAAGGAACGAAAAATTGAATTGCATTTAAATACTGCTTTGGAAAAATTTCAAAAAATAGAGGATGTAATTACTTCAATTCATTTCAAAAATCTAGAAACAAAAGCTACTTTACAGCAATCTATAACTCCTAAGGATAAAATTGTATTGTGTACAGGAGGATATGCTGCCAATCCTTCATTTTTTAACAAAATTACAAGCACCCAAAATCATCAATCACAAAGGTTAATTTCAACTGCTAAAGAAACTTCAACAGGAGATGGAATTATAGCTGCCATGCAAATTGGTGCTGCCTTTCATGGAGGCGAAAAACATAGCTCAACCCTTGGTGGAATTGAACTTGAACCCAATAGTGGTAGAACAAATTTTTGGAAAGCTTGGGCAAGAGTAAGTAATGGTGTAGATAGAAAACAAAGAGAAATTTATGTAAATGATTGTGGCCATCGTTTTATGAACGAGTTTGATTTAAATGCCGATGAGCGAGAACGAATTGTGCTACAACAACCCAATCAAAGATTCTGGATTTTGTTTGATGATGTTGCGTTAAAGGATGGAGCTAGCTTAATTCCACAGTTTTCTGTAGAAGATATTATTAAAGAAAGCAAAAACGAAAAAGCCATTTGGCAAGCAAATACAATTGAAGAACTTTGTTATAAAACTAAACTACCTTTTGATTGTATTCAGCAAACCATAAAACAATATAACCATGCAGTTAAGGTTAAAAACGATGCTGCATTTAATAGAACTTATTTAGCACACAGTATTACAAAACCTCCTTATTATGCCGTGTTATGTTATGCCTACTCTTTAATAAGTTTTGGTGGTTTGAAAGTAAATAGTCAGTTACAAGTTGTACAACAAAATAATTTGCCCATTGAAAATCTTTTTGCAGCTGGAGAAATATTGGGGGCTGCAGCTACTAGTGGCCATGCTTTTTGTGGAGGCATGCTGCTTACACCTGCAATTAGTTTTGGAAAGTGGTTGGGAGAAACTTTGTAAATTTCTTTTGAATTTCCTCTAAAAATGTTTGTATAGTTAATAAAGTTAACTATATTTGGAGAGTCATTTTTAACAAAAAAATCTAAGCCATGGAGTTAAAATTATTCCCCCATCATACTGGTGTTTGGGAAGGTACTTATATACGTATTGATGCTACAGGAAAAGTTACAAATCAATGGAAAAGTCGTCTTACCATTAAAATGTTTGATGGAAATAAATACCATCAAGTAAACCAATATTTTTGGGATGATGGCCACAACGAAACCCATGATTTTGGTGTTTGTGAGTTTGATGAAACGGGTACTTTAATTTTTGAAAATCCTAGAATTAGTGGCTATAGTTGGGAAACAAGAGACAGTGTATGTTTAATTTGGACTTATAAAAACCGCCCAGGTAGCAAACTCTTTGAAATGATAGATTTAATTGGTGATGGAACTCATAGAATTAGAAATTGGCGTTGGACAGAAGGTGATGAATTTCAAGGAATTACTATGATTGAAGAACGAAGAGTTAAAACTATGGAAGAAATTGATCCACAATTTTGGATTGATTTGCCTAATATTAGATTTAAAGGGCAAAGTAGAAGCGACCATTAAACAATTAGCAAGTAACAAAATCTGAAAATTTTAAAATAACTAATAAAACTGAAGAATTTTCAAATTTTCGACTTTCAAAATTTTCAAATTAAGAAATGACCATAACAGAAAAAATAATGGCCCTAAACTCTGGAAGAGAAAAAGTAGTTCCAGGACAATTAGTTTGGGTTGATGTACATACAGTAATGACCATGGATTACCTTGGTAAAACCTGCTTCAAAGCTTTTGAAAGCTTAATGCCTAACAAAAAGCTGTTTGATAAAAATAAAGTGATTTGTGTGAGCGACCATTTAGTTCCACCACCTACAGAGCAATGGGCTACAATGCTAAATGAATGGAGAACTATTGTAAAAAGCTACGATATTCCCAATTTTTACGATTTAGGAAGGCAAGGAATTGCACATCAAATAATGGTAGAACAAGGTCATGTACTACCAGGAAAAGTAAGTATAGGAACTGATAGCCATGCCAATACTTATGGTGCAGTAGGTGCAGTAGGTAATGCAATTGGCGTTACAGATGCAGCCATTGCAATGGCAACTGGTAAGTGCTGGTTTAGAGTGCCAGAAACAGTAAAGTTTGTAATAAAAGGCCAATGGCAACCTTGGGTAATGGCTAAGGATTTAAGTTTACACATAATGGGTATGATGCACTGGAATGGTCATCTTATTTATAAAACTTTAGAATTTACTGGTGAAGCAATTGAGGCTTTAGATATGGCTGGTAGAATGACTTTATGCAACATGACGGTTGATCTTGGTGCAAAAAATGGAATTGTTGCTCCAGATACAATTACTGCAAATTATTTAAAAGGTAGAACCACTGATAGTTGGCAATATTTAAAAAGTGATGATGATGCACAGTACGATGCTGTGTATGAAGTAGATGTAACTAATGTTGGGCCAACAGTTAGTAAGCCAGACAAGTTAGATGATGTTGTACCAGTAGAAAAACTAATTGGCACCAAGTTTAATAAAGCATTCGTAGGCACTTGTACCAATGGACGAACTGAAGACTTTGCCATTATGGCTCAAATTTTAAAAGACAAAAAAATTCATAGAGATGTGAATATGATTTGTATTCCAGCCAGTACAGATGTATATTTAGAATGTTTACAAAAAGGTTACATAGAAACCTTAGTAAAGGCTGGTGCAGCTTTTGAAACAAGTAGTTGTGGTCCTTGTGCAGGTATTCACACAGGTGTTGCAGGTGATGGTGATATTGTTTTAAGTGCAGGTAATAGAAATATGAAAGGTAGAATGGGTAGTAAAAATGCCCAAATTTATCTTACAAGTCCTGCAGTTGTGGCAGCATCTAGTGTTAAAGGTGAAATTACAGACCCTAGAACTTTTTCGGTTTAATAATTAGTTATTTTAAAATAAAATTTGAGGAATGAAGCTGTGCGAAGTTGAATACTCAAATTAACTTGTCAAAAAATCAAAATTTACTAATAAAGTTAAAACCTATTTTAAAAGTTAGCCTAAATAATTGGTATTTAAAAAAGAGAAAATCGTAAAACTAGTTATCACTTCAACTAAATTTAAAAATGAGTACAATTAAAGGAAAAGCGTGGGTTGCCAAAAATTACGTCATGAGTTTTGACATGATAATCCAAAAGTTTTGGACTTCACCCATCGACCCCATAGAAAACAGTAAATGGGTTATGGCTGGTGTAGATGAAGCTTTTAACAAAGAAAATGGCTTTAAAGATTGTGGTTATACATTTATAGTTGCAGGGCACAATTTTGCTGGTGGTGGTAAAAGCATTGAACATTGCATTACTGGTTTAATGGGTGCTAATATAAAAGCAGTATTTGCTACAAGTTTTGCTAGACTTCAGTTTCGAAATGCTATAAATTATGGAATGCCATTTGTAACTTGTAGAGATATGAATATTGAGTGTGAAACTGGCGATGAGTTAGAGTATAATCCATCAACTGGAATTATACATAATCTCACTAATGGTAAAACATTCCAAAGCCTTCCACAAGAACCTTTTGTTAGCGAAGTTGCACAAGTTGGTGGATTAATGAATTTTATTAAAAGTAAAATTATTGATGGTAGCATAGTTGATTTACATTAATCAAAAAAATGCCTATTCATCTAATTTGCTCATCTAAAAAATATGAAAGAAAATAAATTAAAGTCCCGCCTCCTCCAAAATAAGGCTTCTTATGGGGTAATTTCACCAACTTCCGATCCTGTGATTTGTGAATATATTGGATGTTGTGGCATGGATTTTTACATCATGGATGCCGAGCATGGGGCATTAAGCATTAACGATGTTGCCCACATGATACGTGCATGTGAAGCTGTTGATATCACTCCTTTGGCACGAATTAATTCACTCGATGAAAAAATGATTCTCCAATATTTTGATGCAGGTATTATGGGGGTAATGATGCCAGGAACTAATACTGCCAATGATTGTAAAAAATTGGTGGAATTTGTAAAATACTATCCACAAGGCAAAAGAGGATTGGGTCCAGTAAGAAGTGCAAATTATATGACTGGAAAATTATCTCAAGCTGAGTATATTAACTTTTCAAATGAACAAACATTGGTTTTCCCAATGATAGAAACTATCGAAGCTGTTGATAATTTAAAAGCAATGTGTGCTATTGATGGTGTTGATGGTTTTATACTTGGTCCACGTGATTTGGCTTTGAGTATGGGTTTTGTTGATGGGCCAAATCATGAAAAAGTAAAACAGGTAATTGAGGAATGTATTAAAATTGTAGTTGGTGCTGGTAAAGTTTTTGGCACTGTTGCTGCAAATGCTGAGCAAGCAAAAGATTTAACAGACAAGGGAGTTACATTATTGCTTAACAGTATTCAAGGCTTGCTTACCCCAAGTGTTAAGAGTTTCATGAGCAATAGAGTAAGTTAAAATATGCTTTGTATTCTTTGCTTCTATGTTTAATAAGAAAAAAAAATTTAATCATGGCTACTATAGTTGTACTTTTCAATTTAAAACCCAATGCATCTGTAAGTGATTATGAAGCATGGGCTAAGGCAAAAGATTTGCCCACCGTAAACAGTTTAGATTCTGTTAAAGAATTTAGAATTCTTAAAATGGGAAATTTATTAGGAAGTGAAAATCCTTCTCCTTATCAATATTGTGAATTAATAGAAGTGCCCAACATGGAATCTTTTTTTGCCGATTTAGGCAAAGAAGTAGTACAAGCTGGAGCAAAGCAGTTTAACGAATTTGCAGAAAATCCACTGTTTATAGTAGCAAATGAATTATCCAATTAATTTATTTTCAAATCATAACATCATCAAATTAGTGCCATGTACAACTTAAAAGGTAAATCTGCTATTGTTACAGGTTCTGGACGTCACAAAGGCATTGGTGAAGCCATAGTTCTTCGTTTGGCTAGTGAAGGTTGCAATATTGTTATAAGTGATATTGGTGTAGCAAAAGGACAAGAATTTGCAGCGGAACATATTGGTAGCACCAATGAAATGGAAGAAATTGCTAATGCTTGCAGAAGCTTTGGTGTACAAGTTATTACAGTTCCATGCGATGTAAGAAACGAGAGCGATTGTGCCAACTTAGTTCAAAAAACTGTTGAAGCTTTTGGTAAAGTAGATATATTAGTTAACAATGCAGGGGTTGGTTATATAATGGAACCCTTTACAGAGTTTAAAGAAACTAGTTGGGATGCTGTGTTAGGAGTAAATCTTAAAGGTGCTTTTTTATGTAGCAAGCATACCGCTATCCAAATGCAACAACAACAAACTGGTGGAAGCATTGTAAATATTGCCTCTCAAGCAGCAAAAAGTGGCTTTCCATTTGCAGCTGCATATACTGCAAGTAAACATGGTTTAGTTGGCTTAACAAGAAGCAATGCAGTTGAGTTGGGTAAATTTAATATTAGAGTAAATGCAGTTTGTCCTAATCATATAACAACAGGTTTAGGCGATTGGCAAAACAAATTTTTTAGCGAAAAATTGGGATTGGATTACGATACATATTTAAAAGCAATTGTAGATAAAAATCCTTTGCAACGAACTGGACGTGTTGAAGATATTGCAAAAGCTGTTGCATTTTTATGTAGCGATGAAGCTGCTTATATTACTGGGGAAGCCATGAATGTGAGTGGAGGGGAAGAATATCATTAGAACAGCTCTCTAGTCTACCTATAAATCGTAATAAGCATGTCCAAAGTATATGATATAACCTTTGCATTTATTGCATTCTTTGGTGGGATTGAGTGAAATAAAAATTATGAAAAAGATTCAAAAAAATACAACGTCACTTGGCATTGATATTGGTGGAACTTTCACAGATTTGGTATTGATTGATGAAAATACAAACATGCTGTATTTTGGTAAAACACTTACCACTTATCCTGACCCCACATTAGGCATATTAAATGGCGTAAATGAATTGCTTACGCAGCATAATAAATCAATTAGTCAGGTGGATAAGTTAGTGCATGGCACTACACTTATTACTAATGCTATTATTGAGCGAAAAGGAGCTAAAACAGCTTTACTCACCACAAAAGGTTTTGAAGATGTGTTAGAAATTGGGCGTGAAATGCGTTACGATATTTACGATATTTTTATTACTATGCCAAAACCTCTAGTTAGTAAAGAATTCAGAAAAGGAGTTGCTGAGAGGATTGATAAAAATGGTAAAATTTTACAAAAGCTACAACTTGAAGAGGTTGAGAAAACATTGTTGAAATTGCAAAAAAATGGAGTTCAAAGTGTTGCAGTTTCTTTGCTACATTCTTATGCTAATACCATGCATGAAAAACAAATTGGAGCCCTGTTGAAAAAGAAATTTCCAAAAATAACCTATAGCTTAAGTAGTGAAGTAATGCCAGAAATTAGAGAGTACGAACGTACTTCTGCCACAACAATGAATGCTTATGTGCAGCCTCTAATAAATAATTATTTGAAAAATTTAAAAGGCAAACTCAATACTTTAGGCTTTGATGGGATTTTGCATATCATGAACAGTGCTGGCAGACTTACAACTATTGAGGGAGCTAGAAAAACGCCTGTGCAGTTATTAGAAAGTGGACCAGCTGGTGGTACAATGGCTGGTGTTTTTTTTGGTAAATTAATGGGTAAAAAAGATTTGGTGGCTTTTGATATGGGTGGCACTACCGCCAAAGCAAGTATGATTCGAAATTCAAAACCAGAAATTACGAATCATTTTGAAGCTGGGCGTGAAAAACGTTTCAAAAAAGGTAGTGGTTTGCCAGTTCGTATTCCTGTAATTGATATGATTGAAATTGGAGCTGGTGGAGGAAGCATTGCCCATTTAAACAACTTAGGTTTATTAACTGTGGGCCCAGAAAGTGCAGCAAGTACGCCAGGCCCTGCTTGTTATGATAGAGGGGGAGAAAATCCAACAGTTACAGATGCCGATTTGGTTTTAGGTTTTTTAAACGAAGATTATTTTTTGGGTGGAACGATGAAACTCAATAAACAAAAAGCGATGGAAGCCTTGCACAATAAAATTGCCAAACCATTAAAAATTAGTGTTGAAGAAGCTGCTTGGGGAATTCACAGAATTGTAAACGAAAATATGGCAAATGCTGCTAGAGTTCATATTATAGAAAAAGGACTTGACCCTCGATTTTTTAGCATGTTGGCTTTTGGTGGTGCAGGCCCTGTACATGCATTTAATGTAGCTAAGTTAATGAACGCTCCACAATTGATTGTACCAAGTGGGGCAGGAGTGCTCAGTGCATTGGGCTTTTTGGTTAGCCCTGTGGCTACTGAAGAAATCACTAGTTATGTATGTAGGTTGGATAAGTTGGATTGGAAAAAAGTGAATGGCTTTATTGCTTCCATGAAAAAAACTGGAGAAGCTTTTGTAAAATCAGCTTCTACCAATAAAAATTCAAAAAATGAAATAAGTATAGTTTGCGATATGCGTTATTTAGGTCAAGGCCATGAAATTGCAGTTGCTATTCCAAATGAAGTATTGAGTGAAAAATCAATCACAAAAATTGAAAACAATTTTAAAGAAGAATATAAATTAAGGTATGGAAGGGAGATAAATAATATTCCTCTAGAAGCAGTTACTTGGAGGGTTTTGGTAAGTGGTGAATTTCCAAAACTAATTCCTCAACAAGCCATCATTGGCAAACATGGAAAGGCATTAAAAGGTACAAGAAAAGTGTATTGGGGTGATGGATATTTAGATACACCTGTGTATGATAGATATTCCATTCCTTCAAACAAAAAAATAAAAGGACCTTGCATTATTGAGGAATTTGAAAGTACCACTGTGGTAGGAAAAGATAGTGTGGTTTGGGTGGATGAGTATAAGAATATTATTATTGACTTAGCCCACTAAATCCAAAAATGAGCGAAGAAACACTCAAGTTATTTTGATTGTTTAGAGTTTAATGTAAAGAGTTGAAAGCTAACAACAGCCATTGATAATCAATTGATTAATAAATTGTGAACATGAAATCTAAAAATAGTACTCCTCAAAAACAAGCTTTCAATGCCATTGAACTTTCTGTTTTATGGAGTAGATTAATCAGTATTGTTGATGAAGCTGGAACAACTTTGCAAAGAACTGCATTTAGCAGTGTAACACGTGAGAGTGCAGATTTTGCAGTGGTTTTAATGGATACTAAAGGGCAATCATTGGCACAAAGTAGTGTAAGTGTGCCTTCATTTTTAGGAGTTTTGCCTTTTTTGGTTAAAGCATTGATAAAAGACCATTTCCCTTTAAATGATTGGAAATCTGGAGATGTGGTTATAACCAACGATCCATGGCTTTGTGCTGGTCACAAACCAGATATTGGAATTGTAACACCTATTTTTAACAATAAAGCATTAATTGGTTTCATTGGTTGTATTGCCCATTCACCAGATATTGGAGGTACACTTTGGGGGGCAGGTGCAAAAGATTATTATGAAGAAGGATTGTACATTCCTCCAACAAAACTGTATAGCGAAGGCATTAAAAATGAAACTTTATTCTCCATTATTTCAACTAATGTAAGGGCATCCAATCAAACTGTTGGCGATATTTTAGCTCAAGTGGCAGCCAACGACCAAGGCATAAAAAGTTTGCATAGAATGATGCAAGAAAATGGATTAACTGAAATTGATATTTTAGGCAAACAAATTATTGAAGCTAGTGAAAAAGCTATGAGAGCAGCCATTAAAGCAGCTCCCAATGGAACATATAAAAGTGAGTATAATGCTGATGGTGATGGTATAAATGAACCTGTACACTTTAAATGTGCTGTAACTATTAAAGAAGATGAAATATTTGTAGATTATGCAGGCACTTCGGCAGCTCATAGTTTGGCTATAAATGCTGTTTTAAATTATGTTTTTGCTTACACAGCTTACCCTATAAAATGTGTTTTTAGTCCAGAAGTGCCAAATAATGAAGGTAGTTTTAGGCCAATTCATGTAACTGCTCCAGAAGGCAGTTTACTCAACGCTAAAAAGCCTTCTCCTCTTGGTGCAAGAAATGTTACTGGCAATTTATTGCATGGCCCCATAATGAAGGCTTTAAGCCAAGCCGTGCCTGATAAAGTTCAAGCAGATTGTGGTGCAGCAGTTTGGGTAATGGTACTTAGTGGTAAAAGAGACGATGAGGTAGAATTTGTAGAATATTTATTCTTAGCTGGTGGTTATGGTGGGCGAAAAGGACTTGATGGTGAACCTACTTTGTGCTATCCAACAAATGTTGCTAATGTGCCAATTGAAGTGTTTGAAAATGATGCCCCAGTTTTGGTTACAGAAAAAAGTTTAATTGCAAATAGTGGTGGTAAAGGAAAATATAAAGGAGGTGATGGACAAAGATTTGCTTATAAAAATATTGGCAAATACACCATACAAATAAGCAACGTAACTGAAAAAATTAATAATACAGCTTATGGTTTGTTTGGAGGTGAAGATGGTAAAAAAGGAAATATTTTTATAAGGACTAGTACAGGAAAGAAAAGATTTACACCACCTAAAGGGCATGATAAATTATTGCCTGGAGAAGAATTGGTGATGGAGTTGCCTGGTGGTGGTGGTTATGGACAATGGCATTAACAAATTTGTTTTTACAACTCGTTAATTAATAGTTCAAGCTCATTTAAATAGTTGCCATATAGCTTTTTAAGATACCATTTTGTAAATTTATATGCTCCAAAAGCAACTCCAATTAAGTAACCCACTAAAAAACCATAGTACACCGATTTTGGAATTGAACTAGATTGTGAAGATTGATTGTTTTGTGATAAATTTATAATCTCTGGGCTTAAGTAAATTGAAAAGAAGAATGCAATTGGTATTAATGCCATTGTAAACTGAAAATACCTTTTACAAAACTCCCGTATTAGATTGTGAAGCTTTGTGAGGTTTGCTTTTACATCTAAACTACTGCTTCTATATAAGTTTACTTTTTTTAATAAATACAGTAATACCCAAATAAAGGGAATACATAATATAGCAAAACTTCCAAAATAAATACCAATTCCTTTTACAGGAACATAAAAGTATATAAAACTAAATGCAATAAAAAAAACCACACTGAAAACAATTTCAAAAATCAAACTCTTTTTTATTTTTTCGGCAATTGAAAAAGATTTTGAATGTAATATTAGTTTTAATTCTTCCAATGATTTGGTAGGGCCAACGTTAATTTCATTGAGTTGATTTAATTGTATTTTTAGCTCATCTAAATTCATAATGTACTAATCATTTTTTTAAGGTTAAAACTGATAAATTTTTTCGGTTTCTTCTTTCAGTTTTATTTTCAATCTATTCATTTTTACAGCAACATTGTTGGGTGTTATACCCATGATTTTTCCAATTTCTATGTAGCTATAGTCTTCTAAATAAAGCATTACAAGTGCTTTATCAATTTTATTTAAATTGGTAATAGCTTTATGCATCGCATTTAATTGTTCTTCTTTTTCTTTATTGTTATCATCGGCAACTTCTGGAAATTCTTCTACTAATATTTGAGGTGTTTTGCGTTTTTCTTTTCTAATAAAAGTGATGGCTGTATTTAAAGCAACACGGTACAACCAAGTACTGAATTGACTTTCGCCCCTAAAGCTATCAATTGCTTTCCAGGCTTGTAAACACACTTCTTGAAACAAGTCTTCTTTGTCGGCACTATTGTTCATATATAAATTACACACCTTATAAATTATGCGTTGGTGTGTATTTATGAGTTGTATAAATTCTTGCTTGGATGCCACTATAGTAAATACTTAGTATTTAATTGGGGTTAATTTATATCCTTGCTTTAGGAGTAAATTAAGTACACCATTTTCACCACCTAAATGGCCAGCACCTACTGCAAAAAAAGTTGGCATTTCTTTTATGGCTTTTTCCATAATTGGAATCCAATTTTTGTTTCTTTTGGTAAGCATATTTTCTTCAAAATCTCCACTCGCACCTGCATCTTTTATAAAATTATATAAAAGTTGAGGGTCTCTTTTTTTATACATATCTAAAAGACTATTCATCATTTGTTTTGTGCTATCTAAATTGGTAATCATTTTAAAGATGTCATCTACTTGCTTTTTTAAAGGTGTGGAATTAAAAGCTTCTAATTGCATTTCCATAGTTTCTAATCCATAAACTGTGGCATTATTATTCTTTGCAACTTTTACTATAGCAGTTTCTGGTTGTATCGTTTTTTCGCAATCTATCATTTTAAGTGTTAAGGTACTTGTGATCATCATTGGTTTAAAATTATTATACATAGCAACGCCCATTCCCATAAGTGCTTTATACTTTTCGTCGAGAATTTTATATTTTTCTTCACCAAGTAAATCTTTCAAACTACTATCACTTTTCATTAAAGTCATTGCTTTAAGTAACATAGCAGGATCGTCCATTTTCAACTCTTCGTATAGTTGCTTGGTATTTTTTATAGCTTTTTCAAAGGCAGGAGTAATTTCAAAATCACCCTCACACATCATGTGAAAAGTTCCAAAAATGTAAGAAGGTTCGGTAATTCCGTTTCCTGAGATTTTATAAAGTAATGATGGTTTACCTTTTATTTGGGCATTTACACCAACAATACTTATGAATGAAAGCAATGCAATTAAGTTAAATTTCATTATTTAGCCTTTTGTAGATTATTTAATAGTTTAATTTTAAAATGTTTGTTGTTTTTTTATACAAAACATTACAGAGATGTTTATTTAAATTGTTGCATATTCAAAACCTCGTTACAATAACTGTACTCTTGTGTATCGTTGCTACAAATTATGATTAGTTTGTTGAAACAATATTTATTTATAAGGTTATGATATAATGCAATTCCTTGCTCATCTAAATTACTACAAGGCTCGTCGAGTAAAAGAATAGGAGTGTTGCTAAAAATAGCTTGAGCCAATTTTAAACGTTGTTTCATGCCACTACTATAGTTTTTTATTAGTTTATTAGCTGCATTCTGTAGTTGTACATTTTCTAAAATTTCTAAAAAACTAAAATTGCTATTTAAGGGTTTAAATTTATGATGAAAAGAAAGCAATTCTAAACCTGTCATTTCTTCAATTAATTCTAAATATGGAGCTGCAATACTTAAGTATTTGTAGTGATTAATCTCTTCGATAATTCCTTCATCGCTTTCCATTATAATTTTCCCTTTAGTACACATAGTGTATCCTGCAATACATTGTAGTAAAGTACTTTTACCACTGCCGTTATTACCAGTAATGGCATACTTATTACCTACAATAAAATCAATACTTAGGTTTTTAAATATCCAATCTTTTTCGAATTTTTTAGAAATGTTTTGTACAGCAATCTTCATGTAGCAATAGTAATTTATATTGACTTATTTATACAAAAAAAGAGACTGCAATTGCAATCTCTTTTAATAATTTATCATTTATTAAAACTAAAATCTTTCTAGTTTAGAGAAAAAGAAATCACCTTCAATAGCAGCATTTTCATCGCTATCGCTACCATGCACTGCATTTTCTCCAACGCTTGAAGCAAAGTTTTTTCTTATTGTGCCTTCTTCTGCTTGTGCAGGATTGGTAGCACCAATAAGTTTTCTAAAATCGGCAACTGCATTTTCTTTTTCTAAGATGGCAGCAACGATTGGGCCACTGCTCATAAATTCTACTAACTCTCCATAAAAAGGACGCTCTTTATGCACTTCATAAAATGCACCAGCTTGTGCAGGTGTAAGTTTTGTCCATTTCATTGCTTTAATACTAAAACCAGCTTTAACTATTTGGTCTAAAATTGCACCAGTATAGCCTTTGCTTGTAGCATCTGGCTTTACCATGGTAAATGTTCTATTGCTCATACTATTTAAAAATTTGGATGCAAATATAGGTTGTGATTTTTTTTGGCTACAATTATTTCGTTTTAGAATTGTTAAAAACTCTAACTCCTTTTACAATTTTAGAGGCAATATAAAGTTCTTCTTTTTGTTCACAACGTTCAATATCGGCCTTATACTCAGCCATTCTTTCATTGTTAAATGATTCTAAGATGGCCATTTTATAATGATTAATAGCTTCGCTAAAACTATACATCAGTTCTGCCAAGCTTCCTCTTTTGTGATGTATCCAGCTTTTTTCAATAGCTTTTATGTTTTTACACTTATCTAAATGTTCAGATAGTTTGTCTAAATCTTCTAATTCAAAATATATACTAGCTAAATGAAAATAAGGGTGGGGGTAAAGTGGGTCGTTTTGTAAAGCAGCTTTAAAATGAATTTCTGCGTTAGCAAAATCATCTAATTGGGTTTTATAAATCCATCCAATACTGTTGTGTGCTGGTGCAAATCCTGGCTCTTCGTACAAAATTGATTCGTATTTTGCAAACGCTTCGTGATAATTTGAATTTCGTATATCGCACTCTGCTTCTAAAAATAATTGTTCAGCTTTTGTTGTCATTTTTTCTTAATTAATTTGTAAAGAAATAAAGCATTTAGTTGTAAAGTTTAATTAAAAACTGTTTTAAGGTTGATTTTATTAATAATACAAATACTATTTAAAGTTTATTTTACTGATAAACCTAGTTCCACCCCTTTTTTTACCATTAAATTAAAAGCTGCTTCATAGTTGTTTTCAATTTCTCCATCGAGTATAGCGTCTCTTATAGCATCTTTTATTACACCTACCAAAGCAACTTGTCCAATTCCAAATGTTTCCATGATGATGTTTCCATTTATAGGAGGTTGCCAATTGCGTAATTTATCTTTTTCTTCTACAGTAATCATCTTTTGCTTCACCAATGCAAAATTTTGTAAATAACGCTGTACTTTAAATTTGTTTTTACTTGTAATATCAGCATTACAAAGGAGCATTAGTTCGTCAATATCATTACCTGCATCAAAAAGTAATCTTCTAATAGCACTGTCAGTAATATTTTCTTTTGTTAGTGAAATGGGGCGTAAATGAAGCAATACAAGCTTTTGTACAAATTTCATTTGGTCGCCTAAAGGAAGCTTTAATTGATTAAAAATTTTTGGAACCATTTTAGCCCCTACAACTTCGTGCCCATGAAATGTAAAACCATGACCATCTTCAAATCGTTTAGTTGGTGGTTTACCAATATCATGCAACAAAGCAGCCCATCGAAGCCAAAGATTTTGAGTAGTATCACAAATATTATCTAATACTTGAAGGGTATGGTAAAAATTATCTTTGTGGCCTAAACCATCTACAAATTCTGCACCATGCAAAGCCATCATTTGAGGGAAAATAATTTCTAGAATACCCGAGTTACTTAATAAATCCCATCCAATTGAAGGTTTGGGAGTCATCATTATTTTATTTAACTCGTCTGTAATTCTTTCTTTAGAAACTATAGTTATTCTTTGAGCATTTTCTTTAATTGCAGTAAAAGTTTCTAATGCAATTGTAAAGTGTAGTTGTGTTGCAAAACGTATGGCACGCAACATTCTTAAAGGATCGTCGCTAAAGGTTATGTTTGGATCTAAAGGTGTTTTTAACACTCCTTTTTTTAGGTCTAGTTGTCCATTAAAGGGGTCAATTAGTTTTCCATAATTAGTAAAATTTAAGCTAATAGCTAAAGCATTTATGGTAAAATCTCTTCGATTTTGATCATCTTGCAAATTGCCTAATTCTATGCTTGGTTTTCTTGATGTGGCAACATAACTTTCTTTTCTTGCCCCAACAAATTCTATTTCAAACGGCTTTCCTTCTTTATCAATTATTTTAATTTGTGCTGTGCCAAAATTTTTAAAGAATGATACCGATGGAATAGGATTAAACTTTTGAGCCACATGATGTGCCAATTCAATACCATCGCCAAGGCATACAATATCTAAATCTTTTGTGTTACGGTCTAATATTTTATCTCTTACAAAACCACCAATGGCATAGCATTCTACTTGTAAGTCATTGGCACTTGCTGCAATTTTCTTTAATACAAAACTTTCCCAAGAAGAAATGTTAATGTCCATCAAATAAAATAAATTTTAAATGTTTTTTATATAAAACAAATTGAAAGTTTTGCTAAGAAATGTTTAATTAGATTTTTTAAAACTTTATCATTTCATCGTTATCATCAAAGAAATGATATTCTACGATGTGATAATTTATATTGGCATCAACTTTTAGCTTAAGTTTATATTTTCGTTTCCATCTGCTTACAATATTAGTAAACCATCCTTTGCTAAGATGACTATATACTATTGGGTTTACTTGTAATTGTAATTTTTTATGAGAATGTGTGGCTAAATAATGAAGTTTCTTTTCAATTTCATCTTCTAGCAACAGTGTACTTGCAATTTTGCCTGTGCCATTACATGCTGGGCAATCTTCGCTTGTAACAATATTTACTTCAGGCTTCATTCTTTGCCTAGTAAGTTGCATTAGTCCAAACTTAGATATGGGAGAAATGGCATGCCTTGCTCTATCGGCTTCCATAAATTTCTCCATGGCATCTTGTACTTTCTTTTTATTGTCGGGCAATTTCATGTCTATGAAATCAATAACAATAATTCCACCAATATCTCTTAAACGTAATTGCCTTGCAATTTCCTCGGCAGCTTCCAAGTTTGTTTGTAAACTGTTTTCTTCTTGATTGTTGCTAATGCTTTTATAACCACTATTTACATCTATAACATGCAGTGCTTCGGTGTGTTCAATGATTAAATAAGCACCACTATCAAGGTTTATGGTTTTTCCAAAACTACTTTTAACCTGTTTTGTAATACCATACTGCTCAAACATATTGTTTGTAGTGGCGTGATATTGCACAATATCTGCTTTATGAGGAGCAATTTTAGTAATGTAATTTTTGGTATCGTTGTAAATATTTTTATCGTTAATTACAACTTTATTAAAATCTTCGTTGAGTAAATCTCTTAAAATAGAGGTAGTTTTAGTTTGCTCACTCAAAATTTTTGAAGGTGCAGTGGCACCTTTTAAGTTTTTTTGAAGCTCTATCCAAGTTTTTGTAAGTTCAATAATATCTTGATGAAGCTCTGCTGTAGATTTTCCTTCAGCAGCAGTACGCACAATTATTCCCATATTTTTGGGCTTAATGGCTTCTAAAATTTTTTGAAGTCTTTTTCGCTCATCGCTACTATGAATTTTTTTGCTTATAGCTAATGATGTGTTAAATGGCGTAAGTACAATAAATCTACCAGGCAAGCTTATTTCACAGCTTAATCTAGGACCTTTTGCTGCTATAGGTTCCTTTAAAATTTGCACTAAAATATTAGGTTTACCACTTAATACTTCGTTTATTTTTCCTGTTTTAATGATTTCTGGCTCTGCCGTAAAATTGGCAAAATCAAAATTTACATTTGGCTCTAAAGCTAGCTGAGTAAATTTTAAAATACTTCTGGCATAAGGAGATAAATCTGTGTAATGTAAAAAAGCATCTTTTTCGAACCCAACATCTACAAAAGCAGCGTTTAAGCCCGGAATTAATTTTTTTACTTTTCCAAGATATAAGTCGCCTACAGCATATTTGCTATCAGCATTATCGTTATGAATTTCTACTAGCTTTTTGTCTTCCAATAAAGCAATTTCAATGCCTGTAGAAGAGGCATTAACCAACATTTCTTTGTTCACTTTCTACTAATAATGTAATTTAATTTTACAGTAAGGTGCTGTAAAAAATTGTTATTGTTTGCAGTAATAAGATAAGTGAAGGAAAGGATGGGATATTTGATGCAAACAACATATAAAATACTGAATGCCTTATGAAAGATAAGGTGCACAAGGCATTCAGTGTAAAATAAGAATAGAACTATCTATTTTTTATTTTTTTTATGACGATTTTTTCTTAAACGTTTTTTACGTTTGTGTGTAGCAATTTTATGACGTTTTCTTTTCTTACCACAAGGCATACTCTAAAATTTAAATTTATTGTTTAATAATATTTTTTAATAAAAATTATTGCAAAGCAACAATTCTTTTGTCTATCTCTTTTTTTATAGCATCATCTTTTAATAAAGCTTTGGTTTTTTTGTACCATTCAATCGCTTCAGTTTTTTTATTGCTTAGCTCGTAGCATTCAGCTAAATTAATTGTAGCTCCAATGTTATCTGGTTGAGCTTTTGCAATAATCAAAAACCGTTCAATTGCTTTATCGTATTGTCCACTTTTTCTTCCACCCAAACCAAGAATTTGCTGTGCATAAAGGTTGTTAGCATTTTTATTTGCAATTTCTCTTACAGGCAATATAAATTGCATGGGATTATTGTTATGTAAACCACCAAGCATATAACAAGCTCCTAGTGCAATAGTAGCAGAATCATTTTTTGGATTGATGCTTAAAATTTTGTTTAAAAGAACTTCTGCTTCCCCAGCTAACCAATGTTGATAGGTGGGGTCGCTATTTATCAACAACTCATCTATAAATTGTTGGGCGGCGAATGTGAGACTTTTTTCTGAATTTTCCAACTTTGCTATTTGAGCATTGTAAAAAGCATAGGGTGCAAATATTTTTGCACTATCTCGCCAAAATTTGGCTAGTTGGTGTAAACTATGTAATTGGGCGTCGCCAGTTTGGCTTGCCAAATTTTCTAAGAGTGCTAGTTTTTGTGTTTGTGTGGCACTTATACTTTCTTTTGATTTATTGAGAATTTGATTGAAACTCAATTCTTTATGGTCGTGATTGTCTTGGCTACTTGTTGTAGTTGCTGGAGTATTTATTTTTTTATTTGGATTTACTTCTTTGCCAATTACTAAAATAGTGATTAGCAAAGCTAATGCACCTACTATAAGATACTTTTGATTACGCTGCACTTAAATATTTTTTGCAAATTTAAGCAGGTATGTGGCTATTTTTTACTTCTGTTACAAATTCTTTTGAAGGTTTAAATGCAGGAATAAAATGTTCTGGTATTTCTACAGCCACATTTCTTTTAATATTTCTTCCAATTTTAGCTGCTCTTTTTTTGGTTAAAAAAGTACCAAAGCCACGTATATAAATATTTTGGCCATGACTCATTTGTTCTTTAATTTCTTTAAATAAAGATTCAAGCGTTACTAAAACATCAACTTTTGGAATACCTGTTTTATCTGCAATTACTGTAACTAAATCAGCTTTTCTCATAAAAATATCTTTTCGGTTGTTTAAGAAAATAAAATTAAAAGATTTTATAAATAAAACAAAATAATTTTTATTGCTGATAAGCACTTCTTTATAAATATTTATATATATTATATGTAATGTATTGAAATTGATAGATATATAAAAATACTTGTTGAAATTTAAATTAAAGATTTTTAATGGGTTGCTTTGTATTTAATTGTTTTTCAATGGCTTGTAGTATTAAACTAAGCAAAACAACCGTTAATGCTCCTACAACATTTAACCATAAAAAACCTAAGCCAATGATTTCTTTTTTGTCGAGTATAAATAAAATTACAACAATAATTTCACCTAAAATTCCTGCAATTAAAACTGCATTTGCTTTTACTTTTTTACAATAAAATGCTACTAAAAAAATCCCTAAAATTACACCATAAAATAAACTTCCTAATACATTTACAGCTTCTATTAAACTACCCATTCCACTTGCAAATTGTGCTACAATTATGCAAAAAATTCCCCAAGCTAGTGTATAAAGCTTACTAAGTTTAAACTCTTGTGCTTCCGTTTTTTTTGAGCTAGTAAAACGATTATGAAAATCTATCATAGTGCAACTAGCCAAGCTGTTTAATGCCGCTGCAATGCTACCCCAGGCTGATAAAAAGATTATAGCAATTAACAATCCTACTAAACCTGCTGGCAAATAATCAATAACAAATCTTAAAAAAATGTAATTAGTATCGTTTGGATTTTCTGCAATTTTTGATTGTTTAATTAGGTTTTTGGCTTCTTTTCTTAAACTATCTTCTTTATTTTTTAATTTCAAGATTTTATTCGAAATTTCAGGATTGCTTTTATTGTTATTTTCTTCGTTTATTAACGTAATGCCTAATTTGTTTTTTTGAGTTTTAACACTATCATAGTTTGCTTGTAGTTGTGTGTAACTATTGCTATAACTCGATTGTAATATTTTGGTTTCAACACTTTTATCGAAATAAATTGGGCTTTTATTAAACTGATAAAATGTAAACATTAAAACACCAATTAGCAATATAAAAAATTGCATAGGTACTTTTACAAGTCCATTCATTAATAAACCTTGCTTACTTTCTTTATCGCTTTTTGCAGTTAAATATCTACCCACTTGACTTTGGTCTGTTCCAAAATAGCTTAGAGCTAAAAAAAAGCCACCAATAATACCGCTAAAAATGTTGTATTTATCTTGCCAATCAAACCCTTTATTGGTAAATCCTGTGGTAATTACATTCATTTTTTGATTAGCTTCACCAATTGCTAGGGCATTACTAAATGTAAAATCATTGGGTAATAATTTTACCATATAATATCCCGACAAAAACATGCCAATAAAAATAATTATTAGCTGAAAAGTTTGAGTATAAGCAACAGCTTTTGCACCACCACTTACGGTGTAAATAATTAATAATCCACCCATGAAAATATTGGTGTAAAAAATATCCCAACCAAGTAAAGAAGAAAGTATAATTGAAGGGGCATAAATGCTAATTCCAGTGCTTAAACCTCTTGAAACTAAAAACAAAAAAGCCGTAAAGCTTCTTACTTTAATATCAAATCTTTGTTCTAAAAATTCATAGGCTGTAAATACTTTTAGCTTGCTAAATAATGGCACAAAAGTTATGCAAAGCACTATCATAGCTAGTGGTAAGCCAAAATAATATTGTACAAAACGCATACCATCAGTAAAAGCTTGTCCAGGAGCCGATAAAAAGGTAATGGCACTTGCCTGTGTACCCATTATGCTTAATAGTACTAAGTACCAAGGCATACTTCTATTGCTTAAAAAATAGCCTTCTAAATTTTTGGAAGCACTACTTTTATACAAACCATATCCAATAATTGTGGTAAGCGTAACAATTAAAACAATCCAATCTAAAATATGCATAAGTAAACTATAAAAGGGTAAAAGTATATTTTAATTTTATAGAAGTATAGGTTTATGATTAATAATTTAATTGCCAGTAAGTTTGTTTAAAACATTGCTATTACAATTTATTTCTTAAAGCATAAGATTCACCAGTAACTTAACTAGTTATCCGCCTATATATTTGCAACCTTTATGAATGTACTTGAGTTGTTGAGCAAATATCAAAACTCCCCCCAGTTAAAAGAATTGGTGGCAAATATTTTATTGCCTAATAAACCAATCGTTTTAAAAAATAGCCAAGGTAGCAATACTCCATTTTTAATTAGCGAAGTTTTTAATCTAAAAAAACTTAATAACAACATTCACGTAATTGTTTTAAACGATAATGAAGAAGCTGCATATTTTCATAATGCTTTAGAAAATATCACACAATCTTTACAACTATATTTTTTTCCATCATCATTTAAAAATAAAAAAAACTATAGCTTATTAAATAGTAGCAATGTAATGCTACGAACAGAAGCTTTAACAAAATTATCTCAACCTTCAGAAACCGGAAATTATAATGCTTTAATAGTTACTTACCCTGAAGCATTATTTGAAAAAGTAGTGTTGCCCAAAACATTAAACAACAATATTATATTTATAAAAGCCAACGATACTTTAGATGTTGATGGTATGATGGAGTTGTTTGTGATGTATGGCTTTAAACGAACTGATTTTGTGTATGAACCAGGACAATTTGCATTGCGTGGAGGAATTTTGGATATTTATAGTTTTGGAAATGATAAGCCTTATAGAGTAGAATTATTTGGCAATGAAGTAGATAGTATAAGAATATTTGACCCTCAAACACAGCTAAGCGAAAGAAAGCTTTTGCAGGTAAGCATTATCCCTAATATTGAAACTCAGTTTGATACTAAAGAAAAAGTTTGTTTGCTAGATTTTTTGCCAGAGCAAACAATTTATTGGCTTAAAGATTGGGATATTATTAAAGACAAAATAAATATTCAAGAAGAAGAACTAGGTGCTTATTTAAAAATTCAAGACCAATTTATTTCAACAAAAGAAGAAGTAGAAGACGAGGAAACTAAGTTGATAAAAAATGTTTCGTTACAAGATTTTGTTCCTTCTGCAACATTAGAAAGATTAATTGCTCAAAATAAAATTATAGAATTTGGAGCTAAATCTTCTTTTAATTTCAATAATACCTCAACGCCTGTAATTATTGAGTTTAACACCAATCCACAACCTAGTTTTAATAGAAATTTTGAGTTGCTTATTAAAAACTTAAAAGACTACGAATCCAACGGGTACGAAATTTATTTGTTTGCCGAGCAAGCTAAACAGCTCGAAAGATTGTATACAATTTTCAAAGATTTACAAACCGAGATTAACTTTATTCCTGTACCATATAGCATTCATGAAGGGTTTATAAATCATGAATTAAAAGTAGTATGCTACACCGACCATCAAATTTTTCAGCGATACCACAAGTACAGAGTAAAACAGGCTTTCAGTAAAAACAAGGCACTTACATTAAAAACTCTACAAGACCTGCATCCTGGCGATTTTGTAACTCATATAGATCATGGAGTAGGGCGGTACAGCGGCTTGCAAAAACTAGATATAAATGGCAAACTACAAGAAGCAGTAAGAATAATTTATAAGGATAGTGACGTTTTGTATGTAAATATTAATTCGCTACACAAAATTTCAAAGTTTACTGGGAAAGATGGAACTGAACCCAAAGTAAATAAATTGGGCAGTGAAGTTTGGTCTAAACTAAAAGAAAAAACCAAAACAAAAGTTAAAGAAATAGCATTTGATTTAATAAAATTATATGCACAACGTAAAGCCCAAACAGGTTTTGCATTTTCTCCTGATAATTACATGCAAATTGAACTAGAAGCTAGTTTTTTATATGAAGATACACCCGACCAAGCTAAAGCTGTAGCAGATGTAAAAAAAGACATGGAAACCCCAGCACCAATGGATAGATTGGTTTGTGGCGATGTTGGATTTGGAAAAACAGAAGTAGCCATTCGTGCAGCATTTAAAGCAGTTGTAGATGGTAAGCAAGCTGCTATATTAGTGCCAACAACCATATTGGCTTATCAGCATTATCAAACATTTAAAGAAAGGTTTAAAGATTTTCCTGTAACTGTAGATTATATTAATCGCTTCAAAACTTCAAAAGAAAAAAAGGAAACACTAGAAAAGTTACAACAGGGCAAAATAGATATTATTGTTGGCACACATGCTTTGCTTGGAAAAGATACTAAATTTAAGCAATTAGGCTTAATGGTTATTGATGAAGAGCAGAAATTTGGTGTGGCACACAAAGAAAAATTGAAGCTAATTAAAACCAATGTAGATAGTTTAACACTCACTGCAACTCCAATACCTCGTACCCTTCAATTTAGTTTGATGGGTGCAAGAGATTTGAGCATTATTAACACCCCTCCACCAAACAGACAACCAATACAAACAGAAGTACAATCTTTTAATATTGAAAATATTAGAGATGCTATTTATTATGAAACTAATAGAGGTGGACAAGTTTTTTTTATTCATAATCGTGTAAATGGATTGCCCGAAATGTGTGCATTAATTGCAGCACAATGTCCTGATTTATCTATTTCTTATGCTCATGGGCAAATGGAAGGTGATAAATTAGAAGAAAGAATTTTAGATTTTATCGATAAAAGATTTGATGTTTTAGTTTGTACCAATATTGTTGAAAGTGGCGTAGATATAAGTAATGTAAACACAATTATCATTAATAATGCCCATCAATTTGGGTTAAGCGATTTGCACCAATTAAGAGGTAGGGTAGGGCGTAGTAATAAAAAAGCATTTTGTTATCTACTTGCTCCACCATTAGGAACCTTACCAACGGATAGTAGAAAAAGATTACAAACCCTTGAGCAGTTTAGCGATTTAGGTAGTGGATTTCAAATTGCTATGAGAGATTTAGATATTCGTGGAGCAGGCAATATGTTGGGTGGCGAACAAAGTGGATTTATGGCAGATATTGGCTTTGAAATGTATCAAAAAATTTTAAACGAAGCCATTCGAGAATTAAAAAGAAAAGACTTTAAAGATTTGTTTAAAGATGAAATAAGTAAACAAGATGACTATGTGGAAGACTGTACAATTGATACTGATTTAGAAATTTTAATTCCTGATGAATATGTTGAAAGCATTACAGAACGTTTAAGCCTATATACTAGATTAGATAATTGTGAAAAAATTGAAGATTTAGATTCTTTTAAATTGGAAATGATTGATAGATTTGGACCAATGCCATCAACAGTTGAAGATTTATTTGTAACAGTACAATGTAGGTGGTTAGCTGTACAACTTGGATTTGAAAAGATGAGTTTGAAAGAAAATATTATGCGTTGCTATTTTATCAATAAAAATGACAGCCCCTATTTTGAAAGTGAATTATTTAAAAACATTTTAGCATATATACAAACCAGTGTAAATAATGCTCATTTAAAGCAAGTGGCTAAAAACTTTTTGTTGGTGGTTGCAGATATTAAAGGAATGAGTCAAATGCTTCGTTTTTTAGATTTAATGGTTAAAGGTGTAATAAAAACAGAATTACCCATTTAGTTGGTGTGGTTTCACTTTTACAAAAAAAGAAAGTGAGCATAAATTGAAAGAAAACATAATAAAAAAATACTTCTAATCTCTTACTTTTACTACCTTAATTAAAATAGTATGTCTTATACCAATGAGTTGCAAAATATTACATTGTTTGGCAAAACCTTTGAGCCATTTTTAAGTGAAGATAAAATTGCTGAAGCAATAAAAAAAATGGCTGCTACCATTAATGAAGATTACGAAGGCAAAAAACCTTTGTTTATAAGCATTTTAAATGGAGCATTTATGTTTAGTAGCGACCTATTTAAGCAAATTAATATTGAGGCAGAAATTTGTTTTATAAAATTAGCATCTTACAAAGGCACACAAAGTACAGGTCATGTAATTACAAGTATAGGACTAGATAGTAATATTACAGACAGACATATTGTAATTCTTGAAGATATTATTGATACTGGAAAAACTTTGCATACATTTCTTCCACAAATCATGAATCAGCAACCTGCAAGTGTAAAAATTGCTGCCTTATTGCATAAACCAGAAGCTACAGTTCATCCATTAACAATTGATTACTGTTGCTTTGAAATACCAAATAAATTTGTATTAGGATATGGCTTAGACTTTGATGGCTATGGTAGAAATACAAAAGAAATTTATCAGCTAGCATTATAGTATGACCATTCATTTAAAAGACCTTCATTTTTTCGGCTTTCATGGGGTTTATCTCGAAGAACAAATTTTGGGTAATGAGTTTATTGTAAATATTAAAGTTACTTGCAATCCATTTTTCGAAGAAAACATTTTGTTAGAACAAACCGTTAATTACGAAGAAGTTTTTAATTTGGTAAAAAAAATAATGAATACACCCTCACCTTTATTGGAATCATTGGTTGTTAAAATCGGTAATACTATTTTGGCACAGTATTCGCAAGTATTGCAAGCAGAAGTATCAATTTATAAAAAAAATCCACCCATAAAAGATTATCAAGGAAATGTTGGGGTTCATCAACTTTTTGAAAGAAAATAATAGGTAAAAGTCCCATATTTATAGAACATCTATAATAAATAAGTAATTTATGAAAAATATATTTTTTATTGTAATTGCAGTTTTCATATCTTTTTCTGGTCATTCACAAGATATAAATACTTTGCTAAAAGAAGCTTTTAATTTAGAGTTAAAGTTTAAAGACGATGAAGCACTTTTAAAATACAAACAAGCAATTACCTTGGATGAAAACAATGTAAAAGCTTTAATAAAAGCTGCTGAGCTTTGCTGTGCAACAGGTGCTAGAAATAAAGATAATAATGCTAAGAAAAATTTATACTTAGAAGGATTAAACTATGCAAAAAAAGCAGTTTCATTGGCAACCAATAATGCAGATGCTTATGCAGTTTTAGCAACTGCAAATGGTAAAATGACAGAAGTAGAAACTGAGAAAAAACAAATTGTTGCGTATGTACGTGAAACAAAAATTAATGCAGATAATGCCCTTAGCATAAATGCCAACCATGCTTTAGCTAATTTTATACAAGGTAAATGGCATTATGAAATGATAAACTTAAATTGGGCAAAACGCTTAGCAGTTAAGGCTTTATATGGTGGATTACCAAGTGCTAGTATAGATCAAGCTGCTTTTTATTTGGAAAAAAGTAGAAAAGCCGACCCTTACAATGCACTTACGTTTTTAACCCTTGCAAAAGTGTATAAAGAAAAAACGAGCCCTAATGAAATGATTGAAGTTTTAGAAAAACTGGTTAAACTACCAAGAAGAACAATAGATGATGCAGCTTACATTGAAGAAGGCAAAAAAATGTTGGAAGAAAATAGATAAAATGTGATTTGCTGGAGTTTAAAGAAATAAATTTTTAATTAAAAATTCAAATTATATGAACGAACAATTTTTAAATGCAGTTGCCAATAGCAAATTGCTAAACGAAAAACCAGATAATGAAACACTTTTAAAAATGTATTCATTGTACAAACAAGCAACTGATGGTGATAATATAGGAGAAGCACCTAGCAATCCTTTTGATTTTGTGGCAAAAGCTAAATATAATGCATGGGAAGCTTTGAAAGGTACCTCTAAAGAAGATGCTATGCAGCATTACATAGCTTTGGTAGATAAGTTAAAAGGTTAATTAACTCACTATAACAATACTCTATAAACAAAATGCTTTAATTACTACAAGAGATTTAAACCATTTTAAATCTCTTGTAGTAATTTTATTAAACTTATTGTACAAAAGGAACACTTAATCTTACTCCAAAGTTGCCATCCAAACCTTTAGGAAAACTTTTTATAAAATCAACTCTTATAACTTTAAAGATATTTTCGAGACCTACAAAAGCTTCATAATATCCTCGAGAATCATCTAAGGTTAAAGTATTTGCACCTACTACTAAAAACCAATTTAATTTCTTAAATCCAGGTATTTTATTGGTTAACAATCCATTTAAATGGTACTCAAAATGTGCAGCTGAATAAAATTTATTTATGTTAGAAAAGCTATAGTAGGGCATTAATTGATAACTACTTAAAAATGGTGAAGCAAAAGCCACTTCGCTTCCAGTGAAATGATTAAAGTCTGGTAAAAAAACAGATTTATTATTTAAAAATCCACCAATTTTAAATCTGTATTTTAGTAAACCACCAAGCTTCATATTTAAATCATCGCTTACAGAAAATTGCCATTTTGTATAGTCTACATCACTTCCAAATAAATTTGGAACACCTTGCGTTATATTCAAAGCAAATGTTGGGTACTTAGATCCTATGTTAACTTTTCTATCTGGGAATTCAATGTACTTTGTTCCTGGTCTGTATACTAAACCAATACCTAAACTCAAAGCTTGATGTTTAGTGATATTTGCAAAACCAATTGGTCTATTATCAGTGTAAACTCTATTATCAACTGTTCTCCATTTATAATCTGTTGTGTTTTCTAATGGGGTTCTATGTTGTAAATTGGCACCAATGCCAATTGATAGTCCTTTTCCTAACCCAGCAGAATAGTTGGCTTTTGCAAACCAAGCCTCATACAGTTTCATGTGATTTCTGGTATATTGTAATGTTGAAACTGTATTTACAAAAGAAGAAATTGGATTACTGTTATCAAATTGAAATACATTTTTACCACCACTAAAATCTATTCTATTTATGTACTTTTTTCCAAAATTATAACCTATGTTGGCATAAGCCTGAAGCCTAGTATTACTAAATCCATATCTTATGTAAGGAGAAATAGTTAGCCTTTTTCTGCCTTCGAGTTCTTTAAAATAAGAGCCTCCAACTATCATACTTAATCCTTCAACAGTATTAAAAGTTAAGTTACTTATTAATGGGTCAATAGAAATATTACTTTTCTTTTTCTCATTGTTGATGTTTATACCAGTTAACAAAAATTTGGTTAAGGTTACTTTGTTGTTTTTTCTATCGATACTATCTAAATATCTTGGGTCTTTTCTTACTTGCTCAAGGCTATCTTTTTTAACATAATCCCTTGTTTCAGCTTCGCTCAATGGGATAGGTCTTACTTCATCCCAATATTTTTTTGATTTTTTATTACTACTATCATAAAATTTTAGCAAAGTTTCATCAAAAAAGTTTTTAGCAAAAGTTGGCTCAATATTATACTTGTCATATGCTTGTAAAAAGCTTCCAAAAAAATCAAATCCAAAAAATTTACCAGCAGGTTTTGCTACTTGCTGCTTTACAACCCAACTATTTTTATATGGCATATACAATTGCTCTACAACAAGTGTATCTAAAAATTGCATTTGTTGATTTTTAAGGCACATCAATTGTACACTTTGCAAACGCCATTCCTCTTCTACAATATTTATAGTACCTGTAAATAAAGGCTCGTAAGATCGCTTTGGAGTAACAATTATTTTATTAATCATTTTTCCATTTTCAAAAAAAGTACCAGCAAATTTGTATTTATAATAATTTAAAGCATTGTTAGCAATAGGGGAGATGAAGCCTCGTGGATTTAAACCTCTGCCTAAGCTTATATTGTTATCATAGAATGATATTATTTGAGGACTACTAAACCCAAAACCATCACTTTGCCCACTTACTCGTGTGCTTAATACTTCTATTTTTCTATTATTTTTTCCATCAACGCTATATTTAGCAACGGTTTCGCTCAAAAAAATCATTTTTCTTTTGCTAGTATCACCATCCTCGAAATCTACAGTTTCTCCAAAGAATTTTTTAGGGTAGTTGCGTAATTGTAGTTGACCTTTTAAATATACTTCACATTCAAATTTTTTATTTTCAGTTAAATGTTCTTCTCTTTTGGCAATAGCATTTCTTATAATAGCATAAGCAGGGTCTTCGCCATTATTTTTTACAATTACTTCTTTTAAAGTATATTGTTGTTCTGTTAAAACAAAGTCTAAAGTTTCATTTTCTTTATTTATAGTAATTGTTTTTTCTTCTGTTTTATAGCCAATGCTTTGGCATACAATGGTATAAGTACCAGCATTTATTGTTAGTATGTACTTGCCTTGGGCATTAGCTGTAGTGCCTTTTAAAGTTCCTTTAATTAGTATTGATGCAAAAGGGAGAATATTATTTTTATCATCTTTTACATAGCCAGTTAACGAATTACCAAATGAACAAATTGAAATAAACAAAATTCCAAACAGTAAAAACTTTTTCATGAGTGCTTCTTAATTTTTTTGATTTAAACGAAAATAAATGTATGTTGTTACAAATCACATTCATTAACATTTTGTTGGCAAATAAATTATATAAATGGTTAGCATAAATTATTTAATTTATACTCAAAAAACTGCTTTATTCGCAGCCCAATAAATTTCATATGAGTCATTTTGCAATTATAGCTAGTGAATTAAAAATAAAACAATCCCAAGTAGAAACGGTTGTTTCTCTTTTAACCGAAGGAAATACAATTCCATTTATAGCAAGATATAGGAAAGATAAAACTGGAAGTTTGGACGAAGTTCAAATTGAGGCAATACAGCAAAAAGCAAAACAATTGCAAGAATTTGATGATAGAAAGGCTGCAATTGTAAAATCAATAACGGATCAAGAAAAAATGACGGATGAGTTACTGATAAAAATAAATGCAACTACCAGCATTGCTCAACTTGAAGATTTGTATTTGCCTTATAAACCAAAACGAAAAACTAAAGCTCAAACTGCCAGAGAAAACGGATTAGAACCTTTAGCACAAATCCTTTTAAAACAAACTGATGTTGTAGTTAAAACAGAAGCAGCTAAGTATTTAAATGATGTTGTTAAAACAGAAGAAGAAGCTTTGCAAGGTGCAAGAGACATAATTGCAGAACAAGTAAATGAGGATGCTATTGTACGAGAAAAAATGCGTTTTTTATTCAACTCAAGAGCAAAATTTATAAGTTTAGTTTTAAAAGATAAAGAAGTTGATGGCGTAAAGTATAAGGATTACTTTAATTTTAGTGAGCCAATAAGTACCATCCCATCTCACAGAACTTTAGCCATTTTGCGAGGGTTTTTAGAAGGATTTTTAAAAATGAGTATTGAGCCTTTAGAAGAGGATGCTTTGGAATTGTTAGAGAATTTATATCTTACCTCTAGCTTAAATGAAAGTGTAACTCAGGTAAAAAAAGCACTGAGAGATTGTTATGTAAGATTACTGCAACCTAGTTTGGAAACGGAATGTAGAAACAATTTAAAAACTGCAGCCGATGAAGAGGCTATTAATGTTTTCGCCGAAAATTTAAAGCAGCTTTTGCTTAGTTCTCCTTTGGGTAGCAAAAGATTAATTGCAATTGATCCTGGCTATAGAACTGGTTGTAAAATTGTAGTGTTGGATGAATTTGGAAATTTACTACATAACGATTTAATTTATATACACGAGAAAAATAAGCTATTTGAAGCTGAACAAATAGTAAGACATTTAATTAACAAATACAATACACAAGCCTTTGCTATTGGAGATGGAACTGCAGGAAGAGAAACAGAGCAATTTATAAAAAGTTTGCAAATTAGTTTGCCAATTTTTATGGTTAATGAGGATGGAGCAAGTATTTATAGTGCTAGTGAAACTGGTAGAGAAGAATTTCCAAACCATGATGTTACTGTAAGAGGTGCTGTAAGTATTGGAAGACGTTTGATGGATCCTTTAGCAGAATTAGTAAAACTAGAACCTAAAAGCATTGGAGTAGGCCAATACCAACATGATGTAAATCAATTTAGACTTAAAGAAAAACTAGACCAAACTGTTATAAATTGTGTAAATCAAGTAGGTGTAAATTTAAATACTGCATCAAAACATTTACTAAGTTACGTAAGTGGAATTGGTAATTCTATTGCCGAAAATATTGTTACCTATCGCAAAGAAAATGGAGAATTTAAAAGCAGAAACGAACTGTTAAAAGTTGCAAGGCTTGGAAACAAAGCATTTGAGCAAAGTGCTGGATTTTTAAGAATTAACAATAGCAACAATGCTTTAGATAATAGTGGTGTGCACCCAGAAGCATACGACTTGGTTGAGAAAATGGCCAACGACTTACAAGTAAAAGTTGCACAGTTAATGAGTAATGTAGATTTAGTTAAAAAAATTGACGCTAAAAAATATGCTACTGAAACAATAGGTATTATTGGGGTTAATGATATTTTGAAAGAACTGCTAAAACCTGGCTTAGACCCAAGAAGTGAAATTGAAGTTTTTGAATTTGCTAATATTTTTAAAATCGAAGATGTTATTGTAGATAGCATCATACCAGGTGTTGTAACCAATATCACACGTTTTGGTGCTTTTGTAGATATTGGTGTAAAGCAAGATGGCTTAGTGCATGTGAGTGAAATTGCACACAAATTTATTAGTGATCCTAACGAAGTTTTAAAACTTAATCAAAAAGTGCAAGTAAAAGTTTTAGAAGTTGATGTTGCAAGAAAAAGAATAATGCTTAGTATAAAACAAACCCAAGAAAAGACAACGATAAAGCAATCTTTTAATAAAAATGGCTTTCAAAAAAACAATCAGCCACAGCCCAAAACTGCAATGAGTGAAGCGTTGAAGCATTTAAAAACTAAATTTTAGGTTGCGATAAGACTATTTTTCGAAATAATTTTTTTATAATACTATACATCATTAAACAAACCACCGTTTTGGGATAAAGAATTTGGTGGCTTTTTTCCTAAATGTTTGTATGCTTTTGCTGTTGCTTCTCTACCCCTTGGTGTACGTTGTAAAAAACCTTCTTGAATTAAAAATGGTTCGTACACTTCTTCTAAAGTTCCAGTTTCTTCACCCACTGCTGTAGCAATTGTAGTGATGCCTACAGGGCCACCTTTAAACTTTTCAATAATGGCTAATAAAATTCTATTATCCATTTCATCTAATCCATATTCATCTACATTCAATGCTTTTAATGCATGTTGTGTAATGCCAATATCAATAATACCATCATTTAAAACCATTGCAAAATCCCTTACTCTTCTTAGTAAACCATTTGCAATACGTGGTGTACCTCTGCTACGTCCTGCAATTTCGTTAGCAGCATCTTCGCTAATTTCTACTTTTAAAATTTGAGCACTTCTTATAATTATTTTTTTAAGTGTTTCTCGGTTGTAGTATTCTAATCTATTTTTTATACCAAACCTTGAAAGTAAAGGTGCTGTAAGCAAACCACTTCTTGTGGTGGCTCCAATTAATGTAAATTGGTTTAAACTAAGCTGCACACTTCTTGCATTTGGGCCACTATCAATTAAAATATCAATTTTAAAATCTTCCATAGCAGCATATAAGTATTCTTCTACAACTGTGCTTAGCCTATGTATTTCGTCAATAAACAAAACATCATTGGGTTCAAGATTTGTAAGCAAGCCTGCTAAGTCGCTTGGTTTTTCAATAACTGGGCCACTGGTTTCTTTAATGTTTACGCCCATTTCATTAGCCACTATTCGTGATAGTGTTGTTTTTCCTAGTCCTGGTGGGCCATGAAACAATGTATGATCTAATGCTTCGCCTCTAATTTTTGCTGCTTTTATAAAAATTATCAAGTTTTCTATAAGTTGTGGTTGACCACTAAAATCATCTAAAGCACTTGGCCGTATAGTATTCTCAAATTCTTTCTCATGAATGGAAAGATTTGATAAATCTTTATTTAAATTAGGATTGCTCATATACAAATATGTTGTACAAAGTAAATGGTTTATGTCTTTTTAAAGAATTGCTTGTTTATAAAGAGTTTTTTATTGTTTACCAAGAAATTACGTCTTTGGCAATTTATATCTTGTCAACTAAGAAATATTTTTCGAGAAGTAAATGATTATTATTGGTATTGAAGGTTTAAAATGCAAGTATTACAAGCAATTTCAAGTTTTAAAAAAAATAGTATTAAAGAAAATTTAATCGAGCCATAAAAAATCTTCAGCTTTAGGTATATTATCAAAACCTTTAGCCAATGAAATATTGGGTATTGTAAGTTTTCTCAATGTAGTGTCTAACCATGCACCATCAATGGTTAAAATAGCAGCTATTGTGGTTTTGTTTTTAACAATTTTGTGTACCATTGTCCATTTGCTAAAATCTTTCTTGCATTGTTTTAGTTCTAAAAAAATTTCAATAGTATCACTAGGTAAAATTTCTCTTTTAAAAACTGCTTCTTCTCTAAAAATTATGGGCCCAACGTTATTAAGTTGCATAGCTTTTGCCGTAAAGCCATTTTCGTTTAAAAAGCAAACTCTACAATAAGCACCCCAATCGTAATATACACTATGTCTTACATGAAAATTCGGATCCAAGTCGCTCCATCTTATTTCTACACTTCGGCTATAACTCATTTTTAAATTTTGGTAAAACTAGTATAATTTTATAACAATCAATAGTTGTGTGTTTTATTAATTTTAGATGAAATTTTAAGCTAAATATATATAACCCCAATATTTGATTCTCTCCTAAAATTATGAATAAGCATCTCTTTTTGAAGTATTAGAATTATAACGATTTTAAATTAAGAATTATGTTGGGTTAATTCCTTTTAAAATTCCTTATGTTTTCTTAAAAACCATTACACCCCAATCATCTATATTTGCAACCATGAAGAATATTAGGAATTTTTGTATTATAGCCCATATTGACCATGGTAAAAGTACATTGGCAGATAGATTGTTAGAAGACACAAAAACTATTGGCAGCAGAGATATGCAAGCTCAAGTTTTGGATGATATGGATTTAGAGCGTGAAAAAGGAATTACTATTAAAAGTCATGCCATTCAAATTAACTATCCTTATAAAGGCGAACAATATGTGTTGAATTTAATCGACACTCCTGGCCACGTAGATTTTAGCTATGAAGTAAGTAGAGCATTAGCCGCTTGTGAAGGAGCTTTATTGTTGGTGGATGCAAGTCAAGGTATACAAGCACAAACAATAAGCAACTTATACTTAGCAATTGATAATAACTTGGAAATCATTCCTGTTATCAATAAAATTGACATGGATGGAGCCATGATTCCTGAGGTAACCGACCAAATTGTAGATTTAATTGGTTGTAAACCCGAAGAAATTTTACATGCTAGTGGGAAAAGTGGGATAGGAATTTTTGAAATTTTAACAGCCATCATTGAGCGAATTCCAGCACCAAAAGGCGATCCTAATGCACCATTGCAAGCTTTAATTTTTGATAGTGTTTTCAATAGTTTTAGGGGAATTATTATTTATTATAGAATAATGAATGGTACTATCACAAAAGGACAAAAAGTTAAGTTTATAGCCACTGGGCAAGAGTATGATGCACAAGAAATTGGAGTGCTTAAATTAGGAATGGAAGCCAAGCAACATGTAGGTTGTGGAGATGTGGGATATATTATTACGGGCATAAAAAATGCTAAAGAAGTTAAAGTAGGGGATACTTTAACCCAAAGTGGAAGTATAGCTGAGCGTATTAATGGTTTTGAAGAAGTAAAACCTATGGTTTTTGCTGGTATTTTCCCTGTAGAAACTGATGCTTTTGAAGAGCTGAGAGACTGCATGGAAAAATTACAATTAAACGATGCTAGTTTAACTTTTGAACTTGAAACTTCTCAAGCATTAGGCTTTGGTTTTAGATGTGGATTTTTGGGTTTATTGCACATGGAAATTATACAAGAACGTTTAGAGCGTGAGTATAATCAAACCGTAATTACAACAGTTCCAAACGTAAGTTTTATTGCTCATACAACTCGTAGCGAAGTAATAATAGTAAACAATCCAGCAGAAATGCCAGATGCTACTAAATTAGATAGAATTGAAGAACCTTTTATTAAAGCACAAATAATCACTCAAAGCGATTATATTGGAAATATCATGACGCTTTGTTTAGGTAAGCGTGGAATTCTTATAAATCAAACTTATATTACACCTACAAGGGTTGAGCTTACATTTGAAATGCCTTTAACCGAAATTGTATTTGATTTTTACGATAAACTAAAGTCACAAACCCGTGGTTATGCTAGTTTCGATTATCATCCAATTGGTTATAGAGATGCAGATATTGTAAGAATGGATATATTATTAAATGGCGATAAAGTAGATGCTTTAGGAAGTTTAATTCATAGAAGTAGAGCTCAAGATTTTGGACGAAAATTATGTGAAAAATTAAAAGATTTACTCACAAAGCAACAATTCCAAATTGCAATACAAGCTGCCATTGGTGCAAAAGTTATTGCACGTGAAAATATTAGTGCCATGCGTAAAGACGTAACAGCAAAATGTTATGGTGGTGATATTTCTCGTAAACGTAAGTTATTAGAAAAGCAAAAAGAAGGTAAAAAACGTATGAGGCAAATTGGTAATGTTGAAGTACCTCAAGAAGCGTTTTTAGCTGTGTTGAAATTGGATTAAATTAAAAACAGATTTTTTATTTAATCATAATAGATTTCAATGGCATAAGACCATGTAACAATTTTAAATAACGATTATGAACAGAATTGCCGAAAGTGAATTAATTATAAACAACCGTGGTGCTATTTATCATATTGATTTAACTGCTGATGAATTAGCAGATACTGTAATTACTGTTGGTGATCCTGGCAGGGTGGCAGAAGTGAGTAAGCATTTTGATAGTATTGAAGTTAAGCAACAACATAGAGAATTTATTAGTCATACTGGATATGTTGGTAAAAAAAGAATTACTGTAATATCTACAGGTATTGGACCAGATAATATTGATATTGTTTTAAACGAGTTAGATGCTGTAAAAAATATAGATTTTAAAACAAGAACTATCAATAAAGAGCTGAAACAACTTACCATAATTCGCTTAGGTACAAGTGGTTCTTTGCAAAATGATATTCCTGTTGATAGTTTAGTTGCTGGTACACATGGTTTGGGTTTAGACAATTTATTGCATTACTATAATTTGCAAATGAATACAGAAGAGCAACAATTGCTACAACATTTTGTTGGTCATACAGGTTTAAATGGTGCAGTACAACCTTATATTTCAGCAGCTGGAACAAGTGTTTTAAAACATTTTGCAACTGATAATTTTCATAATGGAATTACGGTTACCTGCCCAGGTTTTTATGGCCCTCAGGGTAGGGTTTTGCGTTTAGGATTAAGCAATCCAAATTTAGTTGAAAATCTTACTAGTTTTAGCTTTGGAAATCATAGAATAAGCAATTTTGAAATGGAAACCAGTGCCATTTATGGCTTAGGTAAATTGTTAGGGCATCAATGCTTAAGTGTAAACGTTATAGTTGCCAACAGAGTAAGAAAAGAGTTTAGTAAAGATGGGGCAAAAGCTGTAGAACATCTTATAAAAACTTGCCTAGGAATTATTGAAAAAATTTAGTGACTTCAATTGTTAAATAAAAAAAGCCAACAAAAATTAGCATTAAATTTTGTTGGCTTTTTTACTTCGGTTATAACTTCATTTATTAAGCTTAATTATCTCCAACCATCTCCATCTAGCAAATTACCCAACCCACCTAAAACACTACCTTCTTCTTTGCGTTGGTAAGTGCCGTAAGCTAAAATTCTTCCTGCTAATCTGCTAATTGGTAAACTTTGCAACCATACTTTACCTGGTCCTCTAAGTGTTGCAAAAAATAACCCTTCACCACCAAACAATGTATTTTTAATGCCCCCAACAAATTGTATATCATAATCTACACCTGCAGTAAATCCTACAATACAGCCAGTATCTACTTTTATTAGTTCACCTGGTTTTAAAATTTTTTCTTGTACAAAGCCACTAGCATGTAAAAAAGCCAAACCGTCACCTTCTAATTTTTGCATAATAAACCCTTCACCACCAAACAATCCAGTTCCCAGCTTTCTTTGAAATTCAATACCAATATTTACACCTTTAGCAGCACACAAAAAAGAATCTTTTTGGCAAATAATTTTATTGCCTAAAGTATGCAAGTCTATAGGTATAATTTTGCCAGGATAAGGGCTAGCAAAACTTACTCTTTTTTTGCCATAACTAGTATTTGTAAAAGCTGTCATAAATAAACTTTCGCCCACTAACATTCTTTTTCCTGCACTAAAAAGCTTTCCTAGTATGCCATTGTTTTGTTGTGTACCATCGCCAAAAATGGTTTCCATAGCAATTCCATCGTCCATCATCATAAATGCACCAGGTTCTGCTACTGTTGTTTCATTTGGGTCGAGTTCAATTTCTACATATTGCATCTCTTCTCCATAAATTCGATAGTCAATTTCGTGATTTTGTCTCATGATTTTTTAATTTTTAGTAGCAAATATTTATTTTTATTACAAAAAAATGAAAATAAGTTTTTTAATTTTTAAACTAAATACATGGAAATAACACCAGAACAAGTTGAACTCCTAAATGCAAAAATTCCACATAATTATTTGTGGGATGGTTTTTGGATTGATAGTTATAAACGAAAAACTTTGAATATTTCCGCAGCCTTCGATAAAATTTATTCTAGAGATTTTATGATTGTTTACAAGGGTGTAACTTTTTTTAACTTGCCATTATGGTGGCGAGATACTTGGATAAAGTTGCCATTTATGCAGCTTACAACAGGGGAGGAGTTTTTAACTCAATTTCCAAATGAAAATATCAAAAACAAATCTATAATTAAATGGCAGTTAATAGGATTTGGAAAAGAAAATGAAATAGAGAATTTTTATATTGTTTGCGATAAAATATTTGTTTTTAAATGCAATGACGAGGAAAGAAAGTATGATATGACATACGAAGAACCATTGCCAAACAAAGAATACAAAGACAAAAGATTCTTTAACAGAATTCCATTGTTAAAAAGTAATGATTTATAAATCTTGTTCCTTAAAATTTTTGCTTAAACTTAAAGTTGCAGCTACAACAGCATAGGCAGGTGCTACAACCCAACCTATAATTGGTAAAACATGCAAAAAATAAAAACCTATTCCATTACCAATGGCTAATCCTTTTCTTGAGCCTATAAAAACAATACTTTCAGACGTGTTTTTTTTATGCCTTTCCATGCTATAATCAAGCATACTAAAACCATAGTAATAGCATTCAATTAATAATGCTAATAACGGGGTTACCCAACCAATTATAGGAACTAAACCTAGTAGTAAAATGCTTAACATATAAACGGTTTGCCACACTGTGTTTCTAAGTGCTATTCTAATACCACGTATTATATCTTTTAAAAGTTGAGAAAAGCTAAACGGAAAATCTTTTCCCATTAAAATGGCTTCAGTTTTTTCGCTTAAATAAGCAAAAATGGGAGAGCCAACTATTAAGAAAATGAATTTAAACAAGCTAAAATATAGCAACATTTGTAGCAAAAGCAGTAGCATTCCTCCAAAAATAAACAAAATGCCTAACCATGTGTTTTGCATTTTATCTATCCAAGTTTTTAAACCAGTTTTTAAACTCATCCATTCTATAAAACTGGCACTAGTATTGTAAAACAATATCATACTGCCAATAAATAATAGGCAGTAAAGTAAGCCAGGAATTAAAATCCATTTCCATAATTTATGCTTTACAATAAATTGATGGGCTTTAAAATATGATTGTATAGAAAGAATTAAATCTTTTAGCAAGGCAAAACTTTTGGCTAAAGTAAGGGTTAATTATTAATTGTACTTATCAATAAAATTATCAAATTAAAATTTTCCCTTTTATTCGTAAACTTTTTTAAAATCAAATCCACGATATTTGCCACACCCAATTTTAAAAAAAGAAGCATAACGATATATACATGAAAGATTTTTCGTACATCACCAATCAGCACCCTAGCTATGTAGAAAATTTATATCAAGATTATTTAAAAAATCCTGAAACTGTTGACGTTGAATTTAAAAAATTCTTCGAAGGATTTGATTTTGCCGTTTCGAATCAATCTTTAGTAAATAATGGTCAAACTTCAACAACTAACACTTCTACAAATACTAGTGTTGATGTAGATTGGATGAGAGAAATTAAAGTGTATCGCTTAATATTGGGTTATCGAAATAAAGGGCATTTACTTGCAAAAACAAATCCTATACGACCAAGAAAGGATAGGGGAGCTAATTTAAATCTTGGTTTTTTTGGATTGAATGATGCTGATTTAGATACCACTTTTCAAGCAGGAAACTTAATAGGTTTGGGTGCTACAACTTTAAGAAACATTGTTGCAAAGCTCGAAAAAGTATATGCAAATCATGTAGGTATAGAGTTTAAATACATAAGTAATCAAAAGAAAATTGATTGGCTTACCGAACAAATGGAGCAAAAGTTTGACGAGCCATTGAGCATTAATAAAAAGAAACGCATCTTGGAGAAATTAAACCAAGGCGTAATGTTTGAGAAATTTTTACACACAAAATATATTGGTCAAAAACGTTTTAGTTTAGAAGGTGGCGAAACTACAATTGCTGCTTTAGATGCTATTATTAACGTGGCTGCCAACAACGATGTACAAGAAGTGTGTATTGGTATGGCACACAGGGGTAGATTGAATGTTTTGGCAAATATTATGGGCAAAACTTACGAGCAAATTTTTAGTGAGTTTGAAGGTACAGGGGCTTTAGACCAAACTATGGGTAGTGGAGATGTTAAATATCACATGGGTTTTGGTAGTGAAGTTGAAACTTTAGATGGAAAGAAAATCCATTTAAAATTAATGCCTAATCCATCACATTTAGAAGCTGTAGATCCAGTAGTTGTTGGTTTTGCTCGAAGCAAAGCTGATGTTTTATATAAAAGTGATTTCGATAAAATTTTGCCTATTTTAATTCATGGCGATGCAAGTGTTGCTGGACAAGGTATAGTGTACGAAGTATTGCAAATGAGCGACCTAAAGGGCTATTACACAGGAGGAACTATTCACTTTGTAATTAATAATCAAATAGGATTTACAACAGATTTTGAAGATGCCCGAAGTGCCGATTATAGCACAAGTATTGCAGCAATGGTTCAGGCTCCAGTGTTGCATATTAATGGTGATGATGCAGAAGCTGTAGTTAAATGTGCAGAAATAGCAACTGCTTATCGTCAAAAATTTAATAGTGATATTTTCATTGATATGGTTTGCTACAGAAAGCATGGCCATAATGAAGGAGATGATCCAAAATATACCCAACCAAAATTGTATGCTTTAATTGAAAAACATCCAAATCCAAGGGAAATTTATACCAACTATTTAATCCAAAATGGAGAGGCTGATGCTCAAAATTTGGCTAAAGACATGGAAAAAAAGTTTTGGGGCGATTTGCAAGAAAGATTAGATGAGGTAAAGCAAAAACCTTTGCCTTATACTTATCAAACCCCAGAACTGGCTTGGCGAAATTTAAAACGAGCTACAGAAGAAGATTTTCATCAATCTCCAAATACATCAATTTCTGAAAATGAAGTAAAACGTTTGTTTGATGGATTAATGAAAACCCCAGACAACTTTACACCTCTTAAAAAAGTAGAAAAACTTTTGCAAGAAAAAGTAAAATTACTAGCAACCGAAAATAAAATTGACTGGGCAACTGCAGAGTTGCTTGCTTATGCTAGTATTTTGGTAGAAGGCAAAATTGTAAGAATGAGTGGGCAAGATGTTCGCAGAGGAACTTTCTCTCACCGCCATGCCGTTTTAAGAGATGAAAATACAGATGAATATTACAATCGACTAAATCATTTTCAAGATAATCAAGCCATTTTTAGAATTTATAATTCATTGCTTAGCGAATACGGTGTTTTAGGCTTTGAATATGGCTATTCAATGGCAAATCCAGATGCTTTAGTTATTTGGGAAGCTCAATTTGGTGATTTTTGTAATGGTGCACAAACAATGATTGACCAATTTATTAGTGCAGGTGAGCAAAAATGGAATAGAATGAATGGTGTAGTAATGTTACTACCTCATGGTTACGAAGGCCAAGGACCTGAACATAGTAGTGCAAGACTAGAAAGATTTTTGCAACAATGTGCTGAGTTAAATATGGTAATTACTAATATCACCACTGCTGCCAATTTGTTTCATGCTATGCGTAGGCAAGTTGCTTGGAATTTTAGAAAACCATTAATTAACTTTTCACCAAAAGCAAACCTTCGTTATCCAGGAAGCTTTAGCTTGGTAAGCGAATTTACAACTGGTGGTTTTAAGGAGATTATTGATGATAGTTTTACTGAAGATGTTACTACAGTTAAAAAAGTATTAATGTGTAGTGGTAAAATTTATTTTGAATTGGCTGATAAACAAGCCAAAGAAAATAGAAAAGATATTGCAATTGTAAGGGTGGAACAATTATATCCTTTACCACAAAATCAATTAGATGCCTTGTATAAGAAATATAGCAAAGCAATCTGGTTTTGGGTTCAAGAAGAACCATTGAATATGGGAGCTGCTAGTTTTTTAAAGATGAATGTAAAAGGAATTAATTTTGGTGTAATTGCACGAAATGCAAGTGCTGCAACAGCAACTGGTTATGCCAAGGTGCATAAACAAGAGCAAGAAGAAATTATAAAAATGGCTTTTGAATTATAGTTTGTGATTTAGTTTAATTTATTAAACACAATTATTGGTTTGTAATTTTAAATTTTTGAATTAATTAATTTATGATAGATATTAAAGTACCAACAGTTGGTGAAAGTATTACAGAAGTTACCTTACTAAAATGGACTAAGCAAGAAGGTGCTTATGTAGAACGAGACGAAGTGATTGCTGAGCTGGAAAGCGAAAAAGCAACTTTTGAAGTAAATGCCGAGCAAGCTGGCACATTAAAAACTTTAGCAAATGCAGGGGATACTATTTTAATAGGTAGTGTTTTAGCACAAATTGATGAAACTGCTCCAAAACCTGAAAAAGCAGCAGCTCCAGCTGTAGCAGAAACTCCAAAAGAAGAGAAAAAATCAGAGCCAGTTGTAACCACTAGTGCAGAAGCTGTGGTGTTAAAAGCAACACCTGTTGCAAGTGCTATAATTAGTGATAAAAAGGTTGATGCAAAATCTATTGAACCTTCAGGTGTGAATGGTAAAATTTTAAAGCAAGATGTTTTAGATGCTATCAACAATCCAGGTAAAAAAGCATTTGCAGGAACGGAATTAAATACAAGAAATATACGCAAAGAAAAAATGAGCAATTTGCGTAAAACAATTTCTCGTAGATTGGTTGAAGCAAAAAATACAACCGCCATGCTTACAACTTTTAATGAAGTTGACATGGGTGCTATAATGGAAATTAGAGCAAAACATAAAGATAAATTTAAAGAAGCTCATGGAGTAAACCTTGGTTTTATGAGCTTTTTTGCAAAAGCTTGTGCCATTGCATTGGGTGAGTGGCCTAGTGTAAATGCTTATATTGAAGATGGTGAATTAGTTTTTCATGATTATGCAGATATTAGCATTGCAGTTTCTACACCACGAGGACTTACTGTGCCAGTAATGCGTAATGTAGAAAGTATGAGCATGGCAGACGTTGAAAAAGCTGTTGGTGTTTTAGCTGCTAAAGCAAGAGATAGTAAATTAACTGCTGAAGATTTAACTGGTGGAACATTTACAATTACAAATGGTGGGGTATTTGGAAGTTTAATGAGTACGCCTATTATAAATATTCCTCAAAGTGCAATCTTAGGAATGCATAAAATACAAGACAGGCCAATGGCAATTAATGGTAAAGTTGAAATAAGACCAATGATGTATTTGGCTTTAAGTTATGATCATAGAATTATTGATGGTAGAGAAAGTGTAAGTTTCTTGGTGCGAGTTAAAGAATTACTAGAAAATCCAGCATTGTTACTTATGGGCAAAGATCCTGTAAAAACTTTATTGGAATTATAGCATAATCATAAATGGAATTTCAAAAAAGCCAAATGTTCCATTTGGTTTTTTCAATTAGAAATTTACTTTAGCATAAAAATTGTGTTAAATAAAAAGTCCCTTGAAATGAATTCAAGGGACTTTTTTATGAATGATATTAACAAAAAATTTGAAATATTACACTATTCTACTTTTCTTTAAACTATAAACACCAACAATGGTAGATACAGCTATTAAAAATATTAACCCATAATAATCATCTATAGGTACATAAGGGTCACCAGCACTTGAACCTCCACTGGTGCTTCCACTTGGATTTGGTGGAGTGGTTACCATTGTTGGACTAGATATTCTTGAACTGGTTGGTGGAGTTGATACATTTGTACTTGTTGGTGCAGATGTTGTAATGCCAGTATTTAAGCTGCTTACTTCTTGGCTTTGAAAACTATTGCTATTACTATTGCTATTTGGCCCTCCTTTTGCTAAAGCATCTTCGTTTATAATAGGATCATTGTTGTTTGAAACTTCATTTTTATCAAATGTATTTTCATAAGCCAAATCTCCTGACATTACTGGTGAATTATTTGTGTTGCTGGTTGCATTGTTACTTGCAAAATCTAGCTCTTGAGCTTGGTAGGATTCTTTATTTGCTGTAGCATTATAGTCTATGCCATTGCTTTGTGGCTCATT